>NZ_JAMYTU010000019.1:0-113051 GCF_040322615.1 Mesorhizobium sp. M0119 | reverse complement strand
ACCGCAAGCGCCCCAAGCGCCGCAGACGGCGCGGGGGCAAGGAGCGTCAACACGGGGAACGCGAGCACGGGGACCGCGCACATGGGGACCGCGAACATGGGGACCGCGAGCATGGGGACCGCGAGCATGGGGACCGCGAACATGGGGACCGCGAGCATGGCGCTGCTGTGGAAGGTGCTTCCGTTTCGGCGCCGACAGACGACGCCTTCGTAGCCGCGGGCGACCAAGCCGCCGAAGCGGACCATGAAGCGCCGGCCGGTGTTGCCGAAACGGCGGAAGCGGCGGACGACGGTCACGGCAAGAAGCGCCGGCGCGGCAAGCGCGGCGGCAAACGCAATCGGCGTGAAGACGGCGAGGACAGCGTCGAAGCCAGCGCCGGCGAGCCAGCCGTCATGACAGAAGGTGCCGTGTCGGAAGCAGAGCCCGTGACCGGCGAGCCGGAAGGTGCGCCGCCGGCCGAAGAGCTTGCGGTGCTTGCTCCGGCGAACGACGACATGCCGAGCGCCGAAAAGCCAAAGAAGCCGCGCCGTGCCGCCAAGCCGAAGAAGGTTGCGGCGGAAGCAGTTGCCGAGATTGCGGGCGCCGAGACATCGGCTGCCGAGGCGGCATCGGTGGCTTCCGGCGAGACCGCTGCGCCGGTTTCGCAGGAGACTGAAGTGGCGGCTGCCGAGGAAACGCCGAAGGTCCGGCCGTCGCGGCGCAAGCCCGTACCGGTGGATGCTCCGGTCGTGCCGGTCGTCTCCTCGATCGTCCCCGACGAGGCAAAGACCGAGGAAGCAAAGGCCGAGGACAAGCCGAAGCGTGCCGGCTGGTGGCAACGGAAGGGTTTTTTCTAAGCCTTTCCGTGCATTAGCCAGACTTTCTGATCAAAAAAGTCCCGCGCTGCCGATCGGTTGCGCGGGGCTTTTTTGCCCCAATTCCAGGCGACAACACTATGGCGCGAAGATCGACCAGTTCATCGTCTTCGCCAGTTTTTCCAGCGCGATCGAGCCCAGCCTGGAATTGCCGTTGGCATTGAGGCCAGGCGACCAGACGGCAAGCGAGGCGACGCCCGGCACGATCCCCAATATGCCACCGCCGACGCCGCTCTTGCCGGGAATGCCGACGCGGAAAGCGAAGTCGCCGGAGCCGTCATAATGGCCGCAGGTCAGCATCATCGCACCGATGCGGCGGGCGCGCTCGGCCGACACGACGGAATGCCCGGTCGCCGGGTTCTTGCCGCCATTGGCGAGGAAGCGCCCGGCCAGGGCCAGTTGCCGGCAGCTCATGGCGATCGCGCAATGGTGGAAGTAAACGCCCAGCGCCAGTTCCGGCGCGTGATTGAGATTGCCGAATGCTTTCATGTAATTGGCAAGCGCGAAATTGCGAAAGCCGGTGGCGCGTTCGGACGCCGCCACCTCGCGGTCGATGATGATCGTGTCGTCATCGGCCAGGAACTGGATGAAGCGCAGGATCTCGCCGATCGCCTCGCGCGGCTGATGGCCGGCGAGCAGGATGTCTGAGACGACGATGGCGCCGGCATTGATAAACGGATTGCGCGGAATGCCGTTCTCGTGCTCGAGCTGGACGATCGAGTTGAACGGGTTGCCCGAAGGTTCGCGCCCGACCCGCTGCCACAGCGCGTCGCCGACATTGCCGAGCGCCAGCGTCAGCGTGAACACCTTTGAGATGCTCTGGATCGAAAACGCCTCGTCCGCGTCGCCCGCGGTCAGCACGCGGCCGTCATTGGTCACCGCGGCAATGCCGAATTTTTTCGGGTCGATCTTGCCAAGTTGGGGAATATAGCTGGCGACGTCGCCACGATCGGTACGCCCCGCCATTTCGGCGGCGACCTCGCGCAATGCCTGTTCGAGCTGGAGCGCCCGTTCAAGTTGCGGCGCCTGTTCGAATTGAGGCGCCTGTTCAAGCTCCGACATCGTCGCCCCCGCTACTTCAGCCAGCGTTCGATCCGCGCCATCGCCTCGACCATGTCGTCGTGGCTGCCGGCGTAGGAAAAGCGCATCGTACGATGGCCTTGCAGCGGGTCGAAATCGCGGCCGGGAGTCGCAGCCACATGCGCCTCGGCCAACATCCGGCGCGCAAACGCCATGCTGTCGTTGGTGTGCCTGGTAACGTCGCAAAAGGCGTAAAAGGCGCCGTCCATCGGCGCGGCAAGCGCAAAGCCGAGTTCCGGCAGGCGTTGCATCAAGAGCTCGCGGTTCCAGGCATAGCGCGCCTTCACCGCCTCCAGCTCTTCTGTCGCCTTGAACGCCTCGATCGCGGCAATCTGGGACAGTTCGGGGGACGAGATGTAGAGGCTCTGGGCGATGCGCTCGACCGGCCGCACCAGTTCCTGCGGCAGCACCATCCAGCCGATGCGCCAGCCGGTCATGCAGTAATATTTCGAGAAGGAATTGATCACCGTCGCATCCGCGCCGAAAGAAAGCGCGGTCGTGTCGGGCGCCGCATAGGCCAGCCGGTGGTAGATTTCGTCCGAGATGACGGCGATGCCGAGATCTTGCGCCGTCTTGACCAGCGCCTCGAGATCGCCGGCGGGAATGACTGCGCCGGTCGGGTTGGCCGGGCTGGCGAACAGCACGCCCTTCAGAGGTTTTTCGCGATGCGCGGCTTGCAGGTGCTCGGCATGGAGATAGGCGGCGCCGTCGAGCTCGATCTCGGCGATGTCGATGCCGAGCGCGGCCATGATGTTGCGATAGGCAGGATAGCCGGGCGCAGCGATGGCGACGCGGTCGCCTGGATCGAACATTGCCAGGAAAGCGAGGTTGAAGGCAGCCGACGATCCGGTGGTGACGGCTATCCGCTCGGGCGAAACGTCAAGCCCGTAATGCTCGCCATAATGCGCCGCGATCGCCCTGCGCAGGCCGACGAGGCCCAGCGCGTCGGTATAGCCGATGCGGCCTGCTTTCAAGGCGATCGTCGCCGCTTCGCGAACGCCGGCCGGCGCCGGATCGGAAGGCTGGCCGACGGCCATGGAAACGACCGGCAGGCCCTTGGCCTTCAGCCGATTCGCCTCGGCCAGGATGTCCATGGCATGGAACGGTTCGACCGCGCCGCGGCGCGAAAGCGAAACAACCATTTTTCAATCCACCACACTTGTCCGCACGTGCCGGCCATGCTGGCCGCGCCGCACAAATGCCCGATTGGTGTGGGGATCACAAGTTCGGTAAGTTTAGGCTGCCGACTTTTCATCCTTCGCCCACTCGTCTACCAGTGGACCTGCCATGTTGAGCCGACCCAAATCGTCGACGATCGCCAGGACAGCGCGCGCCCTCGCGACTCTTTCGCTTGCCGCGGTGGTCGCCATCGCCGGCTCGGTCAACGCGTTCGCGCAGAATGTGCCGGTGGTGCGCGATGCCGAGATCGAGGCGCTGGTACGCGATTACGCGCGGCCGATCTTCAAGGCGGCGGGCTTGTCGGGCGACGCCATCAACATCGTGCTGGTCAACGATCAGAGCTTCAACGCCTTTGTTGCCGGCCGCCGCCTGTTCATCAACACCGGCGCGCTGATGACGGCCGAAACGCCCAACGAGATCATCGGCGTCATCGCCCACGAGGCCGGCCATATCGCCGGCGGGCACCAGCAAAAATTGCGCGAACAGCTCGAGCGCGCCAAGACGATGGCGATCCTGGCGACGTTGTTGGGCGCCGGCGCCATGGTGGCCGGCGCCACCAGCAACAGCCGCGGCCTCGCCGGGGCCGGCATGGGCGTGATGGCCGGCGGCGGCGAGATGGCGCAACGCAGTATCCTCGCCTATCAGCGCACCGAAGAGATGACCGCCGACCGCTCGGCAATCACTTATCTCAATGCTACCGGCCAGTCCGGCATGGGCATGCTGAAGACGTTCGGCCGTTTCCAGAACGCATTGTCGCTCTCGGGCGCCCAAGTCGATCCCTACAGGATCAGCCATCCGATGCCGCAGGAGCGTATCGCCAATCTCGAAGTGCTGGTGAAGCAGAGCCCTTACCTTGACAAGGTCGACCCGCCGGCACTGCAGCAGCGCCACGACATGATGCGCATCAAGATCGCCGCCTATATGCAAGGACAGGCAGCGGCGGCGCGATTGATGCGAAAGAACCCTGGCAGCCTCGCCTCGCGCTATGGCGACGCGCAGATGACCTATCTTTTCGGCAATCTGGCCTCGGCGCTCACCAAAACCAACGCGTTGATCAAGGAACAGCCGAAAAATCCCTATTTCCAGGAATTGCGCGGCGACATCCTGATGAAGGCGAACAGGCCGAAGGATGCTGCTGACGCCTATGCCAAGTCGGTCAGCCTCGATCCGGCGCGATCCGGGCTGCTGCCGGTCTCTTACGGCCAGGCGCTGATGGCCATCGGCACGGCGGATTCGCTGAAGAAGGCGGTGGCGCAGATCAACACCGGCCTCGGACGGGATCGCGAAAACGCCGCCGGATACCGTTATCTGGCACAGGCCTATGGGGAACTCGGCAACATCCCGGCCGCCGAGCTTGCAACCGCCGAAGGGCATTTCTATTCCGGCGACTACAAGAATGCGAAAATCTTCGCCATGCGGGCGCAGCAGAGCATGAAGCGGGGCGAGCCGGGCTGGCTTCGCGCGCAGGACATAATAAACTACGCACCATCAGGTAAGAAGAAGTGAACCTTTCGGACGCACGCTGCGACACAGCCAAACCGAGCGGACCCGAACACAGGCAAGAGGATCGAGGATCATGACCAAGGCAATTCTGCTGGGCACTACCGGAGTGGCAGCGGCCCTCGCCATGCTGGCGTTCGGCTTCGTCGCCGGCAATCCGCAGACGGCGAAGGCCGGCACGGCGCAGCTTGCCCAGATGGCATCCTCGGAAACCAAGCTCGACCGAACCGAAGTCGAAGGCATCGTCCGCGACTATCTGCTGAAGAACCCGGAAGTGCTTCTGGAGGCCCAGCAGGCACTCGAGGCCAAGCAGAAGGAAGAACAGCGCGTCGCCAGTCTCGGCGTCATCAAAGACGCCAAGGACCAGATCTTCAATTCCTCCTTTGACGGTGTTGTCGGCAACCCGAACGGCAAGATTACCATCGTCGAGTTCTACGATTACAATTGCGGCTACTGCAAACGTGCCATCGACGACATGCGCGCGCTGACCAAAGCCGACCCGGACCTGCGTTTCGTGCTCAAGGAGTTCCCGATCCTCGGCCCGGATTCGCAGAAGGCGAGCGTCGTCTCGATGGCCTTCCATTTGATGAAGCCGGAGAAGTACGGCGAGTTCCACAACGCGCTGCTCGGCGGCCAGGGGCGCGCCACCGAGGCGGCGGCAATCAAGGTGGCGCTGTCGCTCGGCGCCGACGAGGCGGCGCTGCGCGAAAAGATGAAGGATCCAAGCATCACCGAGGCCTTCTCCAAGACCTATGACCTCGCCACCAAGCTCGCCATCACCGGAACCCCATCCTATGTCGTCGGCAACGAGGTGGTGTTCGGCGCGCTTGGCCAGGAAGTGCTGGCCGAAAAGATCGAGGCGGCGAAGGCCGCGCTCTGATTAGCGTTCGGGTTTCGATTAGGCTGCGGGTTTCCGGCACGGACCGTTTTCCGGCTGTTGTGGACGGCGAAAGAACGCACTTGCGCTCTTTTCGCCAGCGTCTATGCCCATTATAGAGGGTCCGGCGCGCCGGCTTAGCCGCGCCGGGAAAGGTCGGCATTTTTTGAAAACGGTTTTCGTCCTGAACGGCCCCAATCTCAACGCGCTCGGCAAGCGCGAGCCGGGCATCTATGGCGGCAAGACGCTTGCCGCGATCGCCGACGACTGCAAGCAGGCGGGTGCCGCACTTGGGCTGGAGATCGATTTCCGCCAGTCGAACCATGAGGGCGACCTCGTCGACTGGATCCAGGAGGCCGCCGACAAGGCCGCCGCAATCGTCATCAATCCGGGCGCCTACGGCCATACCTCGATCGCCATTCACGATGCCATCCGCGCTGTCGCGCCGCTGCCGGTCGCTGAGGTGCATCTCTCCAACATCCACGCGCGGGAACCATTCCGCCACGTCTCCATGGTCGCGCCGGTCGCCGTCGGCATGATCTGCGGGTTCGGGCCGCTCGGCTACACGCTGGCGCTGCAGGCGCTGGCTGCACGCCTATGACCGGCCAACAAACAGAAGGCTCGAAAATGTCGATAAAGAAGAACGGTGTTGACCAGCAGCTGATCCGCGATCTGGCGGGCATACTGAACGACACCAACCTGACCGAGATCGAGGTCGAGCTGGGCGATCTGAAGGTGCGCGTCTCGCGGCAGGCGCCGGCCGTCCATGCGGTCGCCGCAGCCCAGCCGGCCTATGCGCCGGCAGCCGCGCAGCCTGCGGCAGCGGCCGCCCCGGCGACGCCCGACGTGTCGAAGAACGCCGTCGCCTCGCCAATGGTCGGCACCGCCTATCTGGCACCGTCGCCCGACGCCAGGCCGTTCATCGAAATCGGCCAGAAGGTCAAGGAAGGCCAGACGCTGCTGATCATCGAAGCAATGAAGACGATGAACCAGATCCCCTCGCCGCGCGCCGGCACGGTGACGGCGATCCTGTTTGAAGATGCGCAGCCGGTCGAATATGGCATGCCGCTCGTCGTGATCGAGTAGAGCCGGGAACAGGCGAAAGATGTTCCAGAAAATCCTCATCGCCAATCGCGGCGAAATCGCCCTCAGGGTGCTGCGCGCCTGCAAGGAGCTCGGCATCCAGACGGTGGTGGTGCATTCGACCGCCGACGCCGACGCCATGCATGTGCGTCTCGCCGACGAGAGCGTCTGCATCGGCCCGCCGCCGTCGCGCGACAGCTATCTCAATATCCACCAGATCGTCGCCGCCTGCGAGATCACCGGCGCCGACGCGGTGCATCCCGGCTACGGATTTCTGTCGGAGAACGCCAAGTTCGCCGACATCCTCGCCGCGCACAACATCACCTTCATCGGCCCGACCGGCGACCATATCCGCATCATGGGTGACAAGATCGAGGCCAAGCGCACCGCAAAACGCCTCGGCATCCCCGTGGTGCCCGGCTCCGACGGCGCGGTCACCGAGGACAAGGAAGCCAAGCGCATTGCCGCCGCGATCGGCTACCCCGTGATCATCAAGGCGTCGGCCGGCGGCGGCGGGCGCGGCATGAAAGTGGCGCGTAGCGAGGCCGACCTCGAGGTGGCGCTGCAGACGGCACGCTCGGAGGCGGGTGCCGCCTTCGGCGACGACGCCGTCTATATCGAGAAATATCTGCAGAAGCCGCGCCATATCGAAGTGCAGGTGTTCGGCGACGGTGCCGGGCGCGGCGTGCATTTCGGCGAGCGCGACTGCTCGCTGCAGCGCCGCCACCAGAAGGTCTGGGAAGAAGCGCCCTCGCCGGCTCTCAATGCCGAGGAGCGCGCGCATATTGGCGGCGTCTGCGCCAGGGCGATCGCCGATCTCGGCTATTCCGGCGCCGGCACGATCGAATTCCTCTATGAGGACGGCGAGTTCTATTTCATCGAGATGAACACGCGCCTCCAGGTCGAACATCCGGTGACCGAGGCGATCACCGGCATCGATCTCGTGCACGAGCAGATCCGCGTCGCCTCGGGCGGCGGGCTTTCGGTGCGCCAGGAAGATATCCGCTTCCTCGGCCATGCCATCGAATGCCGCATCAATGCCGAGGATCCGCGCACCTTCACCCCTTCGCCGGGCACCATCACCCACTTCCACACGCCGGGCGGCCTCGGCATCCGCGTCGATTCCGGCGTCTATTCCGGCTACAAGATCCCGCCCTACTACGACAGCCTGATCGGCAAGCTGATCGTGCACGGCCGCAACCGCGTCGAGTGCATGATGCGGCTGCGGCGCGCGCTCGACGAATTCGTCGTCGACGGCATCAAGACGACGCTGCCGCTGTTTCGCGACCTCGTCGGCAACGCCGACATCGCCAATGGCGACTACGACATCCACTGGCTGGAAAAATACCTGGCCGAAGGCGAGTGATACAGGGGCGAAGCGATGACCCGTCCCTACGCACCCGGTTATCGCATCCCGACCGACCTTTTGCTCAAAGCCTATGCCTCCGGCGTCTTCCCGATGGCCGAAAGCGCCAATGACCCCGAAGTGTTCTGGGTGCGGCCGGAGACGCGCGGCATCATTCCGCTCGACGGGTTCCACATACCGAAAAGCCTGAGAAAGACGATCCGCAAGAACCTGTTCGAGTTCCGCATCGATTTCGACTTCGAGGCGACGATCGAGGCCTGCGCCGAAAGGCGCGAGGAACGGCGGTCGACCTGGATCAACGCACCGATCCGCGAAGCCTATATCGAGCTGCATCGGATGGGCCATTGCCATTCGGTCGAGGCCTGGCACGACGACCGGTTGGTCGGCGGCCTCTACGGCGTATCGCTCGGCCGCGTGTTCTTCGGCGAGAGCATGTTCGCCAGGGAGACCGACGCGTCAAAGGCCTGCCTGGTCCACCTCGTCGAACGTTTGAAGGCGCGCGGCTTTGCACTGCTTGATACGCAGTTCACCACCGAGCATCTCAAACGCTTCGGCGCGATCGACGTGCCGCGCGGCAAATATGAGAAGATGCTGGCCGAGGCGCTGAAGGGCGAGGCCGTGTTTTTTCCGTGACTTAGAACGGTTCATCGTTTCACAGAAACGCCGAACCGGTCCATCTCTTTGTTTTGACGCAATTCCGGACGGAAAACCGTTCACACTTTTCCTGGAATTGCTCTAGCGGCAGGTCAGCCTTTTGATGCCGTCACCAGCGGCGTCTGTGCGTGGAACATCATTTTCCAGCCATTGACGCGGTGGACATAGCCGGTGCTGACCAGCGCCGCATAGGCTTCGCCATCTTGCCGCGTCGCACGCGCCTCGTAGGTCAGCATAACGATGTCGCTGCCAGGCTCGATGATGCCTTTGAGGTCGATGTCGAGATCGCGCCAGCGGTTCGGGTCCGTCGCAGTTGCGGCCAGATCGGTATTGCTCATCACCCGCGCCATTTGCGGGAAGGCCACCAGGCATTCGGTATCGGCATTGGCCTTGAAATAGTCGGCACCGCCGCTCCAGAATCCCCTTTCGATGTCGAGAAGTTCGTTCTTGTTGGCCATCATCATGGCAACCTCCACCGTAGAGAGGCACCAACGCTCGGGCAACACGGCGGTTCCGCAAGGCGCGGTATCCGCCGCCGCGCTGACAGATTCTAGTTGGTTTTGGGGGCAGTGGGTGCCGGCACGTCGGACTTCTGCTTGCAGCCCTTCAGCCAGATGTCATAGACGGCATGCTCGACGGCGTTGATCCCGGGGCTTTCGGCAAACATCCAGCCGGTGAAGATACGGCGTATTTTCCGGTCGAGCGTGATCTCGTCGACCTCGACGAACGAATCCGTCTTCGGCTCTTCGTTCTCCGGCCGCGAATAGCAGATGCGCGGCGTCACCTGCAAAGCGCCGAACTGCACCGTCTCGTCGATATAGACATCGAAGGTGATGATACGGCCGGTGATCTTGTCGATGCCGGCGAATTCAGCGACGGGATTGGTGATGCGCTCAGATACTGCGGGTGCTGCAGGCGCCACCGATGCGTCCGGCGCAGGCGGCGCCAATTCCTGCGCAGCAGCAAGCGCCACCATAGAAGCGAGAACGACCGCGGTTAATCCGCCCGTCAAAATTCGGCTGAACATGCTCATGCAAGGTCCGGTGGTTTGCGCCCGGGTGATTCTCTTAACGCCAAGGCTAGTTGCTGCTGTCGGATCAGCAAACAGCTAAACAGCAATTGTGGCGACAAAGGACCGCCCCCGTGGGACCGCGCCCGTGAGGACCGCGCGCGTGTCGCGCCGATCGATCACGAACCAGGCGTCCAGGCGTCGTAGTCGCCCGTCACCTGCGGACGATGCTGGTTGGTCAGCACCGAGCCTTTCGGCCGATAGGCTGCGGGGCTGCCGGTGAGGTTCGGCACATGCGGCTTTTGCCAGTCGCGTGGCTTGTAGTCTTCGCTTGGCGGCGCAACGTCAACACGGTGATGGATCCAGCCATGCCAGCCGGGCGGAATCGCCGAGGCTTCCGAATAGTCGCGGTAGATGACCCAGCGGCGGGTGCGGCCTTCCGAATCGACGCCGCCCTCATAGTAGACGTTGCCGACCTCGTCCTGCCCGACCTTCTTGCCATGCCGCCAGGTGTGGAAGCGCGTTCCCAATGTCTGGCTATTCCACCAGGTGAAAAACTGCAGAAGGAAAGTTTTCATCCAAATCCTCGTGGCAAGTCCTTGTAGCAAGTCCTCGCGGCGGCTGCGGCGGCGCCTGTTCCTGCTTATGGCGTCACGGCATTGCGAAGGCAAGGGTCTTGCCGCAACCGGCGAGCAAATGGCTGGCGGGAAAGCGAAACGTTCATGCGATTTTCGCGTCCGCCCGAAGCAGATGAAATGGGTTGTTGGCGACCTTACGCAGCGTTATTCTAGGAGTTGATGCTTCGTTGCCTCAAGGACGGCAAATGAGAGGGGCTCATGTCATCGCTGGCGGGCACGGCCGGTCGCGCATTGCCGCAGGTCGTTGAGGCGATCTACGATTCGATTGCCGACGTCGACCGCTGGCAGGCGACACTCGAGGCCATCTGCAGCCTGGCTGAAGGCCAGCTTGCCATGCTCGCCGTCATCGACACGATCAGCAGTTCCGCGCGGTTTTCGGTGTCCTGCGGCGATCCCGCAGTTCTTGAGCCGTTGAAGCATGACTACGGCTCGCAAGTGCCGTTCTATGCGGCGGTTCCCAAGATGGAGATCGACGTGCCGTTCACTGTCGATTCGATCTACGCCCTGCAAGGCCCGGATACGCGACAGAGATGGCTCGAAAGCCGCATCGTGCGCGAATGGGTGCAACCCAACCGCCTGGACGATTTCTTCTGGGTGGCGTTGATGAAGCGGCCGACCCGGATCGGCACGCTAATGGTGGTGACCGACAAGGACAGGCGCCAGATTTCCCGCGAGGATCTCGAGCTTGTCTGCCTGCTGGCGCCGCATGTGCGGCGCGCGGTGACCATCGGCGACCTGTTCGAAGCCGAGCGGCGCAAGGCCGAAATCTTCCGCTCCATCATCGAAAGCCTCGACCATCCGGTGCTGATCGTCGCCGAAGACATGACCATCATCTTCGCCAACCCGTCAGCCGAAGCGCTGCTCGCCGAAAACATTTCGGTTGCTTGCGTGCGCGGCCAGCTTTCATTCACCTATGCCAACGCCAACGCCGCAATCGGCCGTGCCGTCCAGCTCGGCACGCGCGACGAATTCGCACTCGGACCTTGCGGCATCAACATTCCTCTGGCCAGGACGGCCGTTCCGGCGGTGGCCCATGTAATGCCGCTGGCGCGGCGTGAAATCTCGGCGCGCATCTCGCAGCGCGCCGCCGCAGCAATCTTCATCGCTGCGGCCGGTTCGGCACCGATCCCGGCGCTGGACGCCATTGCGGCGCTGTTCGGACTGACCGCGGCAGAAAGGCGCGTCGCCGGTCACGTTGCCGCCGGCCTGACGCGAAAGGAAATCGCCGCGGCCGGCGGCGTCTCGGACGGCACCGTCAAGTCGCAGCTGGCGACGATCTTCGACAAGACCGGTACCGGCGATCAACGTGAGCTCGAACTCTTGATGCGCGAATTGTCGCCGCCGTTGCGCTCCAGTTAATTGCGCAGGTTCCCCGGACCGGCAGCGGTCCAAAAGACTCGGCCGGTCAGTTTTCCAAGCCTTTAAGACCATCGTCCGCAAAATCTGCGAAACGAAACCGGCATCGTTGCAATTCGGCCAAAATCATGGTGCGGTCGTTCGCGGTCCAGAAACGCGGCACTATGCTCGGCTGGAATGAAAATGGTTTCTGGCGCGGATCTCGATCTTTGACACCGACATCTACCGAGCGGCTGCTCCCCTACCTCTTTTTGCTTGGGTTGATCGTAATCGCGGTCGCTTTCCGGCCACTGCTGCCCGTCGACGAAACGCGATATCTCAGCGTCACCTGGGAAATGTATCTGAGCGGACAGATCTTCGTCCCGACGATGAATTTCGCGCCCTATCTGCAGAAGCCGCCGCTGCTGTTTTGGCTTATCGACCTTGTCTGGACCGTTTTCGGCGCCAGCCGGCCGGCGGCGATGTTGGTCATCTTCGCCGCCTCGTCGCTCGTCATCTGGCTGACGACGGCGTTGGCAAAGACCCTGTTTCCGGGCCGCGACGACATCGCGCGGCGCATCCCCTGGCTGGTCGCCGGAAGCAGCGTGTTCGTCATCTATTCGACGCTGATCCTGTTCGACCTGTTGCTGACGGTCTTTGTGCTCGCCGCGCTGTTGTCGTTGATTGCCTTTGCCCGCAGCGGCAACCGCTGGCAGGCCGTTCTGGCCGGGCTGTTCATCGGCATGGGCGTGCTGACGAAAGGCCCGGTGGTGCTGATCCATATCGGCGCGCCCATCCTGTTCTACCCGTTCTGGCGCGACCGGCGGGCGGGCCTGGCGACACCGAACTTCCTCGCTGGAGTGGGCCTGGCAGTGCTCGCCGCGCTGATTCCGGTGGCGATCTGGCTGGTGCCGGCGACGATCCTGACAAAAGGCAATTTCGTCTATGATCTCGTCTGGAACCAGTCGGCGGGGCGCGTCACCGGCAATTTGCGTAATTCGCATGGCCGGCCGTTCTATTTCTATCTGCTGCTGCTGCCGGTCATGTTCATACCCTGGATCTTCATACCCGAGGTGTGGCGGTTGAAGCTGCGCGCGCGGATACGCAGCCTGATCGAGACGAAGTCGCCGGATCTGCGCGCCTTGCGCCTGCTGTCGTTCTCGTTCGTTGCGGTGTTTCTGGTGTTCAGCGCGATATCCGGCAAGCAGCCCCACTATGTCGTGCCGATGTTGCCGTTCGTGGTCATCCTGTTCGGCTATTTCATGGCGGAGATCCCGCTCGCCAGGCTGAAGAGCTCGGCCGTCGTCATGCTTGTCATTTTCGGCATCGGCCACGCGGTGGCATCGGCAACCGCGTTCAAACGCTATGACCTGACGCCGCTCGCCAACTTCATCGACGAGCGAAAGGATGCGGACTGGGCCGTGGCTTTCGATTATCAAGGCGAAGTCGGCTTCCTGGCCCGGTTGCAAAGGCCATTCGAAAGCACCGACAAACCGGAAGAATGGCTTGGCTCGCATCCCAGCGGCTATGTCATCGACAAGGTTTCCAAGGATCCCGGGACTGCAGGGCAAGTCGCGTTCCGGCTTCGCGTCGAACGCGGGTATCTCGTCGTGCTGAAGGGACAGCATTGACGATCGTCACCGGTATGCGAGTTCGTCCCCCGCGCGGGAGATGAAGGCGTTGCTGCTTCGTGGTTCCATCCTTCGATAGAACCGGGAGGTATTCATGCGCAAGCTTATCTCAACGACGCTTTTTGTCTTATCGCTCGCTGTGGCCGGCCTTGCCGCCGATCCGGCATGGAGCTTCAAATGTCAGTCCGGAACGATTGGGCAAGGCAGTTGCTCCTGCTCCGGGACCGCCGACTGCACCGACATGCGGCATTCCAAAATGTGCAAGGGCGATCTGAACTGCGGTTCGGGCAAATGCTCCTGCACGGCCGCATTGGTAGTCGACCCAGGCCCGAAAACCCCCAAGTCGAAGGTCGTCGCGCCGAAGGCGACAACCAAAGGCGTCGTGAAGCAGTAGCCATCCAATCCGAAAGGACGGCGGCGGCTCAACGTCGCTGGGCCCGCCCGATGTTTCGCGGTTCATCCCCCGTGCGGGCGATGAACCGCCATCGAAGAAATGCTGCTGTCTAGCCGGAGGGTGGTTTCCAACGACAGAGCGAGGATACCATGTTGAAAACCTGCACGATGCTGTTCTTCTGCCTGATGGCGGCCACCGCGGCCGCCCAGCCGCCGCCTTCGGGGCCGCCGGTTCCCAGTGCGGCACTTGCCCCATGCAACCCCACACAATCGAACAGGCCCTGCAAAGCTGAACTCGGCGTGTTCCTGATCACCAACACCGTCCGCAACCTGGCGCAGGCCAAGGTCGACGCCACCAACGCACAGCTGGCCGCCCAGGGACGATCATCGCGCGCATCGATCGAATCGCTGAAGCAATGGCGGCCGTCGCGCTTTGCGACGCAGATGCTGAACCAGCCGAACAGCTGGTTTGTCAAAGTTCCTTACATCCTGACCATCAAAGTCTCGATCCCGGTGACCTCCGACCGCCACATCGGCATTCCCATAGACGTCAACGTTTTCTGCAGCGGCTGGCAGACCGATTCCAGCCAGGTCATCATCCGCTCGCAACCCGGCCCGGCGAGCTTCGAGGGCGGCAACATCCTCGAAGACGTTTTCAACGTCGGCAATTACATCGACGCCCAGGTACGCAGCTCGTTTTCGGCACCGCTGCCGGTGACGACGCCGGTTCCGAATTCGAAATGCTCGGCCATAGACGGTTCCGATGCCGGCACGCAGGCCACCGACGATGATCTCATCTTCTGGACGGTGCCACGGCGCAACCTGGTGGTGACGGACGCCATCGCCAAGCCGACGGTTGAAGTGACCTTCGACAGCCTCACGCGCCTGTCAGCCCGCGACTTCCACAACAATGTCGTCTATGCGGAATCCGAGGCCATAAACCTCAACGTCTACGCCAATGAGGACGGCCTTCAGAAGGCGCTGACGATGCGCGAAGGCGACGTGGCTGCGCTGAACCTTCCCGCAGTACGGCTCGACGCGCGAAAATACGATTCGCTGGTCGTCATCGGCAATGTCGATCAGCCGCCGAACGACCCCAGAGACAGCGCCTTCGCAGTAGCGGCCAAGAATGCGGGATTCGGTGCCGGTTCCAAGATCATGCAGATCCCGAAGTGGTATTCGAGGCCTCCGGACCAGTTCAATCACAAGCCTACATGGATCAGAGTTCCGGGCTATGAGCTGCACTATACGGTGCGCTATCTCAACAGCGGCGGGCTGGCCGTCGACGGTGGGGCCAGTACGGTCCGGCCACCAAAAGTCGCCGTTCCGATAAAGACGCTCATCAAGCCGAAAACGCCCTGACGCGGCCGCTCGCGGATGACGGCGGCGGTTCAGACCGCGGCCGCCGTCCCCCGCGCGGCAGATGCGGAAGCGCCGGCATCATGGCCTGATCTTGCGGGAACAAACGCGCCGCTGCGCCATGAGCGAGCGGCGCCATCGATGGAGACAAGCGATGCTGCACCTTACCCACACCATGCCCGCCGCCCGGATCATTGCGGCAATCTCGCTGCTTGCCTTCCCGAACTTCCTGCCGCCGGTCACGAGCCCGGCGAACGCGCTGCCGGTAAGCCAATCCTGCAGGATCACCACCTATTTCAAGACTGCGGCAAAGGCGACGGAGGTTGGCGTGCGCTCGACGTGCCAGGGCGTCAAAAAATGGGGCGTCACCTCGAAATATTACGAGGTGGAAAAAATCGAAGCCGCCACGCCCCCGCACACGTCGGGTGGCGGCGGCAGCCTGCCGTGCGAGTTTCTCGCTGCCGGCTGCTCCAACCTGCCTGAGAAACGCAACTGAGCGTCAGGCGAACGAGCTAGCCGATCGCCTTCTCCAAAACCAGCGCCGGGAGGCCTGAGGCGCCGCCGCAATCGGCCGTGTTGCCGGCGGGCAAGAACCCTTTCGCGCGGTAAAAGGCGATGGCCGGAGCATTTAATTCCTCGACCTCGACGCGCAGCGTCCGGGCCTCCGGAAAGCTGGCCTCGATCTCGTCCAGCAGCGCCTGGCCGATGCCTTGCCTCTGCCGGGCCGGATGCACGTAAAGCTGGTTCAGCATGACGATCCCGGGATCCGTGGTGGCGGCGGCGAAGGCCATGCCGCCGATACTCTTGCCGTCGTCGGCGAGCAGGAACTCCGAGTTCGGCCGCGTCAGCCGTGCTTTGAGTGCGGCAATCGAATGCCATTCATCGGTGATTTCGGTGACCCGCGCCGCGCCGTAGATGGCGTCATAGGTGGCATGCCAGGTCTCGATCAGCAATGCGCGCACCGCCGCAAGATCGCGCTCGCTGGCGGTACGGACGAACATCCTACTCGATCCCGAGCCTGGCCTTGACCAGCTCGTTGACCGCCTGCGGATTGGCCTTGCCGCCGGTCGCCTTCATCACCTGGCCGACGAACCAGCCGGCCATGGTCGGCTTGGCGCGCGCCTGCTCGACCTTGTCCGGGTTGGCTGCGATCACCTCGTCGACCGCCTTTTCGATGGCGCCGGTATCGGTGACCTGCTTCATGCCGCGGCTTTCGACCAGCTGGCGCGGATCGCCGCCCTCGTTCCAGACGATCTCGAACAGATCCTTGGCGATCTTGCCAGAGATGGTGCCTTCCTTGATCAGGTCGATGACCGCGCCAAGCTGGTCTGGCGAAACAGGAGCGTTTTCAATATCTTTGCCGGCCTTGTTCAAGGCCCCCAGGAGGTCGTTGATGACCCAGTTGGCGGCGAGCTTGCCGTCGCGCCCGGCCGCCACCTTCTCGAAATAATCGGCAATCGCCTTTTCCGAAACCAGGATCGAGGCATCGTAGGTCGACAGGCCGAGCGAGGTGATCAGCCGCGCCTTCTTGGCGTCCGGAAGTTCCGGCAGGTCCTTTGCCAGCGCGTCGACATAGGCCTGGTCGAATTCAAGCGGCAGAAGATCGGGATCGGGGAAATAGCGATAGTCGTGCGCTTCTTCCTTGGAGCGCATCGAGCGCGTCTCGCCCTTGTTGGGGTCGAACAGCCGCGTTTCCTGTTCGATCCTGCCGCCGTCCTCGAGGATGGCAATCTGGCGGCGCGCCTCATAGTCGATGGCCTGGCCGATGAAACGGATCGAGTTGACGTTCTTGATCTCGCAGCGCGTGCCGAATTCACCGCCGGGCCGGCGTACCGAGACGTTGACGTCGGCGCGCAACGAGCCTTCGTCCATATTGCCGTCGCACGTGCCGAGATAGCGCACGATCGTGCGCAGCTTGGTGACATAGGCCTTGGCTTCATCGGCGGAGCGCATATCCGGCTTGGAGACGATCTCCATCAGCGCCACGCCGGAGCGGTTGAGATCGACATAGGACATCGTCGCATGCTGGTCGTGCATCGACTTGCCGGCATCCTGCTCAAGGTGCAGGCGCTCGATGCCGACCTCGATGTCCTCGAACTCGCCCTGCCGGTCCGGGCCGACCGAGACGATCACCTTGCCCTCGCCGACGATCGGCTGCTTGAACTGCGAGATCTGGTAGCCCTGCGGCAGATCAGGATAGAAATAGTTTTTCCTGTCGAAGACCGATTTGAAATTGATCTCAGCCTTCAGGCCCAGCCCGGTACGGATCGCCTGCTTGACGCATTCTTCGTTGATGACCGGCAGCATGCCGGGCATCGCCGCGTCGACCAGGCTGACATTGGCATTGGGCGCGGCGCCGAAAATGGTCGAGGCGCCGGAAAACAGCTTTGCCTGTGAGGTCACCTGCGCATGGACCTCGAGGCCGATGATGATCTCCCAGTCGCCGGTGGCGCCGGGAACCAGGCGCTTGGCGTCGGGCGTGCGGGTATCGATGATGCTCATAAGGGCCTGCATATTGAAATTGCGGATATGCGAGAACGCATATTTCGATGTGCAACTTCGCTAGTGCAAACCGCCAAAAGAGACAAGCGCAAAGCCGCAGGCGCCGACGCGGCACAGGCCCGCACCTGCCGGGATGGACTGCTATAGCGGCTTGAAAAGATTCAATGGCCGGCAACCCGGCCGCCGTCGCCTCACGCCGTGGCGATATAGGCCCTGATCTCCTCGGCCTCGCGCTCGACATCCTCGATGCGCCGCTTGACCACGTCGCCGATCGACACGATGCCGTCGAGCAGCCCGTTCTTTTCCACCGGCAGATGGCGAAAGCGCCCCTTGGTCATGATCTCCATGACCTCGTTGACGGTGTGGTTCTCATTGCAGATCTTCACCTTGGGCGTCATCGCCGAGCGGATGGCAAGGTCGAGCGCCGCCGCCCCCTCTTTGGCGAGAACCCGCACCACATCGCGCTCGGAAAGAATGCCGACGATCTTGTGGTCGCCGTTGGTGATGACCAGCGCGCCGATCCTGTGTTCGGAAAGCATGCGGATGGCTTCGCTGAGCTTTTCGTTCGGCCCGAGCGTCACCACGTCGTGGCCTTTTGCCTCGAGAATTGCCTTAACAGTCATGGCGTCCTCCTCTGCATTTCCTTGCCGGCTCCTGCCCTGGCCGGCTTTCCCTGGGATGAACATGGTGCGCCGCGATCGGTTGCTTTTCAAGTGCGGAGGTCTCAGGTCTCCGGCTCGTCCGCCTGCCGGGGCACCTGCCCTTGCCGATCAAAAAACCGCAGGCCGAAGAAGCCGGCAAGAAAGCCGCCAATATGGGCTTCCCAGGCGATCTGGCCGTCAATGCCGGGCGCCAGGCCGAAGAGGCCGGTCGCGAGGTTGATCACCATCCACATGGCGAGAAAGGTGACGACGCCGCGCGAGCGCAGCACTGCCGCCATCGGCAAAGGCTGGCCGGCGAAGGCGGCCTTGCCCGACGAGCGGTCGATCCGGAAGCCGTAGCGTGCCGCCGCGCCCATCATGCCGGAAATTGCGCCGGAGGCGCCGACCAGCGGCGCCTCGCCAAGCGGATGCATGGCCCAGAACAATGCCACCGCCGCCAATCCGGTCGCGGCGAAGAACAGGCCGAAGCGCAGCGCGCCGAAGCGGTTGGCCAGCGGTGAGCCGAAGGCCGCGAGCCACACCATGTTGATGGCAAGATGGGCAAAGCCGCCATGCAGGAAGGCATAGGTAAAGGGCCGAGAAAACAGGAACCAGTCGAAGCCGTATTGGCCAGTGTAGAGAACAGGAATGAAGGCCCCATCGTACAATAGTGTCAGCTGCTGGTCTTGGCTAAGCACATACTGCTGCATCAGAAAGACGACGACGCAGATGCCGATCACCGCCAGCACGACGGGCGGCAGGTTGAACACCGGTTCGCGGCGCTCCGGTTCGCGGGCGACTGGCCCACCCTGGCCCTGCTCGATCTCCGGTGGGCTTTCTGGGTCGCTCATATGGCTTGCACTCAGTCGCTGGATTGGACTTCGCGAGCATGTAGATCACGGCCAACCGAATCACAAACGGCGAATCAGCAGCCCCGAATCAAAAAAGAAGCCGTCCAAGGTTTCCCTTGAACGGCTGGTCGAGCCCCCTTGCTCCCCCGAATTCTTGACTGAAGTGCTGCCGATCGTCGCAAAACAACCGCTTCTGGAGTGGTTTTGGTGTGCCACAGGCCTGGCAGGCGCGCAACGTAAACCAGTTGTTAACCTTAACCGCCCCGACCCGTGAACAAGTATTAACGATGCTGGCACGCATCCTGCTCCGCAACGCATGTAGGTCTTCGGAGGGCGCCCTTCTGTTCACCGATGGGACATCAGAAGACAGAATGCGCGGAGCAGCATTAGCATGAACCAGACCGGATCGATCACGCTGTTCCATTATTGGAACCGGTTGCGTGACGGACGCCCTGCCCCGAAGCGCTCGGAAGTCGAACCGGCCGATATCAAGTCGCTGCTGGCCGACACGTTCATCCTGGAAAAGGACACGCGCGGCGAAGCGGTGTTCCGGCTGGCCGGCACCAGGCTCTGCGCGGTCTATGGCCGCGAACTCAAGGGGTTTTCATTCCCTTCGCTGTGGCGCGAGAAGGACCAGCGGCTGATCTCGAAGCTGACCGACGGCGTCTTTGACCTGAAATCGGTGGCCCTCATTACCTATGAGGGTTTCAGCCGCAATGGTCGCTCCAACAGGTTCGAGCTGCTCGCGCTGCCGCTCGACGGCGGAGTCGAGAGCCCGCGCTGCCTCGGCGTGATAAGCGCCGTCGAAAAGCCTTTCTGGCTGGGCGCCGACCCGGTTCTCGACGCGTTGATCGATTCGATCCGTGTCGTCGATCCCGACAAGGAGCCGATGTTCCTGAAGAACCGGCCGGCGATAGAGGTTCCCTCGCTCGCGCCGTCGGAATTCGACCCGCCCGAGACGATTTCGGCGCTCGGCCAGGCCCGCCGCATCCGTCACCTGGTCGTCTTCGACGGCGGACGCGAGGAATGATGCCCAAAGCTTAAAGCAACAGCGCCGGGCTTTCCCCTTTGTTAACCTGCTTTGTTGTAGTTTTCCGCTGAAATTCCCCGCATCCATGCGCGGAATGCCGAACGGGGTATGGCAGTGATGAGGTCAGCGGCGGTCGACCATGCGCCGTCCCAAGCTGAAAGGCGTAACTTTCAGCGTGTCCGCGTGAAGATTTACGGACGCTTCATGCTGGAAGACCGCACCGAACATCCCTGCCAGGTGGTCGACATGTCGCCCGGCAACGTTGCGCTGCGCACCGAGCGCGCCGGCCTGGCTGGCGAAAAGGTCATTGCCTATATCGATCACATCGGCCGCATCGAAGGCGTCATCACCCGCACCCTGCAGGATGGCTTTGCGATGACCGTCATCGCGTCGGACCGCAAGAGGGACAAGCTCGCCGCGCAACTGACCTGGCTTGCCAACAAGCACGAGCTCGACCTGCCGGAAGACCGCCGCCATGAGCGCGTGGCGCCACGCAACCCGACGAGCGTGCTGCAGCTTGCCGACGGACGGCAGTACCAGTGCCGCATCATCGACCTGTCGCTGTCTGGCGCGGCGATCGAGATCGACGTCAAGCCGGCCATCGGCGTCCAGGTGACGCTGGGCACCATGCGCGGCCAGGTGGTGCGCCATTTCGAAGATGGCGTCGCCATCGAGTTCGCCGTCATCCAGCGGCCCGAAACACTCGACACCGAACTCAGCTCGTCCTGACAGCCAAAAACGAAACGGTCCGTTTTTTGAAGGCAAATCGCGTCAACCAATGATGGGGTGATACCGCAGCAGGCGCCGTCGGCGAAACTGTCGATCTCCCCCCTTGCGGGGGAGATGCCCGGCAGGGCAGAGGGGGGTGCTGTCCCTCCGACCTGTCAACGAATTTTTACCGCGTCCTCAAGCTGCTTCCGGTTGGGATGGATACAGTCGATAGTTGGCGATCCTTCCCACCCCCCTCTGTCCTGCCGGACATCTCCCCCGCAAGGGGGGAGATTGGATGCCGCTTCGACTTTCGCCAACCACCAGCGAACCGCGGGGCGCAAGAGGAGCACAAGCCTGAAGCGATTGCCGCGCCGTTGCAGTCGGTCACTTGTCGATCCGCGCGGAGGTCGCACCCAATTAACAATTCTATACTCAATTGCATCAAATTTTATGCTTATTCTATTGGCGTTTTACTTAATGTCTACTTCGCGCTTTTGCGTCAAATAAATCCAGCCCTGTCATTGTCTCCTCAAACGGGGAGACTGAATAATGAACAGGATGAGGGGCAAGCTGTTGCTGGCGGCAATAGCGATGCAGCTTTTCGGCTGGGGGACTGCAAACGCGGCGGAGCCGGCCTTCATGCACACCGGCGGCCGCACCACACAGCCGGTCGGTCACTACGAATTGTGTCAGCAGCTTCCGCGGGAATGCAATCAGAGGACGCCTGGCCGCGCACCGGTCGAGCTCACCCGCAAACTGTGGGCGACGATCGTCAAGATCAACAATGCGGTCAACAGCAAGGTCGCGCCGCGCACCGACATGGAAATGTGGGGCAAGGAGGAAGTCTGGTCCTTTCCCAATAGCGGCTTCGGCGACTGCGAGGACTATGCGCTGGAAAAGCGCCGCGAGCTGATGAGCATCGGCGTGCCGGCCGGCGATCTGCTGATGACGGTGGTGCGCCAACGCAATGGCGACGGCCATGCGGTGCTGACCGTGCGCACCAGCCTTGGCGAGTTCATCCTCGACAACCTCCAGCCCAAGGTGCTGTCCTGGACCAATACCGGCTACACCTACCTGAAGCGCCAGTCCGAGCGGAATTCCGGCGCCTGGGTGACGATCAACGACGGCCGCTCCGACGCGGTCGCCAGCGTCCGCTAAGGACGCGACGCAAAACCCGGTCGAGTCCCCACCCTCCCCGTCCCCAACGACCGGGTTTAAGGAGCCGGCCCCGTCCCCGGGCCGGCTCCACCATTTCCAAGCAAGCGGTTGGCGCTAATTGCAAGACGGCGCAACATCGCCGCGACGCCTCTGAAACGTGTATGGTGTTGAGATCACCATGCGCTACGCTGCATGATAGTGATGGGGGTCTCAATGGCGGTCACGATCGCGGTAGCTGTAACGGATGGCGACTGGTTCAATCAGTTGCGCCGTCAACCGGAGCTTACTGAAGTCAATTTCTGGTCGCCTTCGCCAAAATCATTCCGAGCTTTGGAACCGGGCGAGTTGTTCCTGTTCAAACTGCATTATCCTATCAACATGATCGTTGGTGGTGGCATCTTCGCTTCATCGACGATCATGCCGCTGTCACTCGCCTGGGACGCCTTCGGGGTAGCGAATGGCGTGACCGGCCTTGCCGAAATGCGAACTCGCATTCTTCGCTACCGAAAAATGGACCCGGCTACAGCAGGGCCGGTGGAGATCGGTTGCCGAATACTGACACAGCCCTTTTTTCTGCCCGAGAGCCGGTGGTTTCCTCCTCCTGTGTCTTGGGCAAGAAACCTTGTGTCATTTCGAGGATACGGTACAGACGAAGCAGAAGGCAGGGCCCTTTGGGAAAGCGTTCAAGATGCGATGGCACCAGCTATTGAATCCACGGGCTTCTCCGAACCCGTACGCTACGGGGAGCCGACGTTGATCCGACCACGGCTTGGTCAGGGAGCATTTCGCCTCGTTGTGACAGACTTGTACGGAAGACGTTGCGCCATAACCAAGGAGCGCACGTTACCAGCTCTGGAAGCAGCACATATTCGCCCTTACGCGGATGGCGGCGAACACTCTGCAAGCAATGGAATCCTCATGCGACGGGACATCCACAGCCTCTTTGATCAGGGTTATGTCACAGTGTCGCAAGACCACCGATTTGAGGTTAGCGGTCGGATCCGAGAGGAATTTGAAAATGGTCGGCACTATTACGAACTGCACGGATCAGAGATCTCACTCCCGGCCAACAAGAGCCAGCAACCGGATGCGGCGGCGCTGCGCTGGCACAATGAGAGCCGATACCTCGGTTAATGAGCATCATACTGACCGGCTCGATCGTTAGGTGCGCTGTCGCACGACCGTTTGTGAGATACGATCTGTCGTTCGCCGTCGAAAACCTCGTTACTTGCCCCTGATACGGAACGCGTCGACAAAGGCGGAAAACGCCGGCGAGGGATGGCGTCGGCTTGGATAGTACAGGTGGTAACCCTGGAACGTCGGGCACCATTTGGTCAGGACTTCCTGGAGAAGGCCACTCTCAATGTGTGGAAGGACGAGTTCGCGCGGCAGATAGGCCAAGCCCACACCGTCAAGCGCGGCCTGGATCGCCGGCCCCATGTTATTAAGCGTCAGTTGTCCCTCGACTCGAGCACTGAACTCGCGCGCTCCTTCCCGCAATTCCCAGGCATAGACCGATCCTGACGTCGGCAGCCGGTAGTTGATGCAGTTATGGTCGGTCAGCTCCTGCGGTGTCTCAGGCGGTGACCGGTGGGCGAAGTAACGGGGTGAGCCGACCACAGTGTAGGTCACGTCGGCTCCGATGCGCACGGCTACCATATCCCGGGCAATGGACTCGCCCAGCCGAACACCGGCGTCGAACTGGCGCTCGACGATGTTGGTGAAGGCGTTATCGACCACCAGCTCGACCTTGATATCAGGGAAGTCGCTCAGGAACTTTGGCAACCGGGCGCGGAAGACAATGTCGACCGAATCGTCGGTGCACACCAGGCGAATGTTGCCGGACGGCCTGTCGCGCAGGACGCCGAGAGCGCTGACCTCAGCCGCGATCCCTTCGAAATGCGGTTCGATGCCTTCCTTGAGGCGTTGACCGGCCGCCGTCGGGGCCACGTCGCGCGTGGTGCGAGACAGAAGACGGACGCCAAGCCGCGACTCCAGCGACTTGATGGTGTGGCTAAGAGCCGAAGGGGTGACGCCGAGCTTGGCGGCTGCTCTGGTGAAGCTCCGCGTCCGGGTGATCTCCAGGAACGCGCGCATTTCGGCGAACTCGTCGCGTGGCATTGATGAGCCTCATTCACAACCACATAAAAATTATACCCGCTAGTCGCATTTGACTAGCCCGACTACTTAGTTCGGGAACGGACAGGAGATTGCCTCATGACCATTGATTTTGTGCTGGACGAGGCCACTGCTGCTGACAGCGGGACGACCCCATGGTCTGCGGTGGTCTGCCTGTCGCTGCTGACCTTCCTTCTGGTTGGACTGGAGTTCCTGCCGGTGAGCCTGCTCACCCCGATCGCTCAGGATCTGGCCGTCTCCGAGGGTCAGGCAGGCCAGGCAATCGCGGTATCCGGATTCTTCGCCGTGGTTACCAGCCTCTTCGGCAACTCGCTGTTGCGAAACGTCGATCGACGGACGGTGGTTCTGCTCTATACGGCAGTGCTGGCCGCATCGAGCCTGGCGGTGGCGCTTGCTCCCAACTTCCTGGTCTTCCTGGCCGGGCGGGCGCTGGTCGGCATCGCGATCGGCGGTTTCTGGTCACTTTCGACGGCCATTCTGGCCCGCCTGGCCGCGGGACCCGATCTGCCCAAGGCCATTGCCTTGCTCCAAGGCGGCACCGCCTTCGCATTGGTGATCGCTGCGCCCGTCGGCAGCTTCCTCGGATCGCTGATCGGATGGCGGGGAACCTTTTTCGTCACAGTCCCTATCGGGCTCGCGGCGCTCGTGTGGCAGTTGGCCGTTCTCCCGAAGATGCCACCGATGGAGGCCGCCTCGGTGTCGAGCATGTTCGGCCTGCTGCGGAATCGCAGATTCGCCATCGGCATGGGCGCGACCGGGCTCGCTTTCATTGGGCAGAACGCGCTCTCGATCTATCTGCGGCCGTTTCTGGAAAACGTGACGGGCCTCGAGGTGAACACCCTCTCAATGGCTTTGTTGGGCGTCGGCCTCGGTGGCGTGGCGGGACTGTCGATCGTCGGCTTCATACTCCGGCGGCACCTCACAGCCGTGCTGATCGGGCTGCCGAGTGCACTCGCGGTCTTCGCTCTACTGCTGATTGCCTTTGGACCGTTTGCACGCGCTACGGCCGGCCTGCTGGTTCTTTGGGGACTGTTCGCGACCCCGATCCCGGTGGCGTGGAACACCTGGATGACCACCCTCATCCCTGAAGACCTGGAGGCCGGGGGCGGACTCCAGGTCGCCCTGATCCAGCTCGCGATCGCGGGCGGCGCTATCGCAGGAGGCCTGCTGTTCGACGTGGCCGGCTGGTGGAGCGCCTTTCTTCTCGCCGCCGTCCTGCTCACGGGCTCGGCCTTGCTCGCCGCCTCGGCCGGCCCCCGCACCTGAACTCTTTCAATTCTTGTCTAGGAGTATCTCATGTCTGAAGGAATCGAGAACAAGGTCGTCGTCATCACCGGTGCCAGCAGTGGCCTCGGTGAAGCGACGGCACGCCATCTTGCCGCACAAGGCGCTTCCGTGGTCCTGGGTGCACGCCGGTCACACCGCATCGACGCCCTTGTCCAGGAACTGACCGCCGCTGGGCACAATGCCAAGGCCGTCACCACGGACGTCACCGACGGCGGCCAGGTCCAGCATCTGGTGAACACGGCGGTCCGGGAATTCGGCCGTATCGACGTGATGCTGAACAATGCGGGCCTCATGCCGTTGGCCCCGCTCGAACGGCTCAAGGTCGACGAATGGGACCGGATGATCGACGTCAACATCAAGGGCGTCCTTTACGGCATCGCGGCCGCACTTCCGTACATGAAGGAACAGCGATCGGGGCACATTATAAATGTCTCGTCCGTCTACGGCCATGTGGTCGACCCGGGTGCGGCAGTCTATTGCGCCACCAAGTTCGCCGTGCGTGCGCTGTCCGAGGGTCTGCGGAAAGAGGTGAAACCCTACAATATCCGTACCACGGTAATCTCGCCGGGCGCTGTCAGCACAGAGTTGCTCGAGCACATCAGCGAGCAGGATATCCAGCAGGGCACCAGGGACTTCGTGAGCAAGATCGCCGTGGGGCCCGATACGTTTGCCCGCGCGGTCGCCTTCGCGATCAACGAGCCCGACGACGTCGATATCAACGAGATCTTGTTCCGGCCGACCGCCCAGCCGGTTTGACTTGGAAGGAGCTATGCTTTCGGCATCCCAAGGCCGGCTCCGTTATTTCATGAGCATCGCCGATTGTTCTTCCTTCAGTCCCGCCCTGAACCGCCTGCCGTTGGCCACATAATGCGCGGCCGAGGCGCGCAGCCTGGCGATTGCGGCCTCGTCGAGCATCCTGACGACGCGCGCGGGCGAGCCGACGATCAGCGAATTGTCGGGAAATTTCTTGCCTTCGGTGACCAGCGCACCGGCGCCGACCATCGAGTTGTTGCCGATCTTCGCGCCGTTCAGCACGATGGCGCCCATGCCGATCAGGCTGTTGTCGCCGATCGTGCAGCCATGCAGCAGGGCACGGTGGCCGATCGTGCAGCCTTGGCCGACGGTCAGCGGAAAGCCGGCGTCGGTGTGCATGATTGTGTGCTCCTGCACGTTTGTGTCGGCGCCGATGACGATCGGCTCGTCGTCGCCGCGGACGATGACGCCGAACCAGAAGCCGGCATTGCGGCCGATTCTGATATTGCCGATCAGAGTGGCGTCGGGCGCGATCCAGTTGCTGTCGGCGTCCTCGAAGGCGGGCGCTTTTCCGTCAATCGCGTAGATCGGCATCGCTGTCTCCAGATCGTCTCACACCGACAAGCCGCCAGACCCTAGAAGCGAAGCCGCCCACGACGCAATGGCGATCACCACCATGCCCAGCGCCAGCGCCCAGATGGTCGCCGTACAGCCGCAGGAGATCAGCCCCAGCACCGAGATGCGACGCTCGCGCCAGGCGTCCAGCGCCTCGTTGGCGAACATCAGCGGCCCGGCGCAAGCCGCCGCGGCGAGCGAGCGCAGCATGTGCTTCGACGACACATAGGGCTGGACGAAGGCAAGCTTGCGGCCGGCGACCAGCTCCATAGCCGATCCGGCCAGGCCGCAAGCCGTCAGCCCAGCCATAAAACTGAATATGATTTGTTCGACCGGTCCCATCTTTACCCTCCGTTTACCATGAAATCGCACAGTCGCGTGCAAAAGCTGCGTAGCAAGAGCCGTGCCGAGCCGAGATGTGCCGCTCGGGCACACCCGATGGGACGGCAAAACGAGGATCGCGATGAAGCAGGCAGCCGCCACTGAGGGCCCGCAACTCAGCGTCGTCGATTCGACGCTGATGAAGCGGGTGTTTTATGCGTTCGCGACGCTGGCGCTGCTTTCGGTGGCGATCAGCCTCGGCGGCAAATGGTTCGGCCGCTCGATCGCCATGGCCGGGTACACCGACGACACCACGATCCACAAGGTCGTCATCGGCAACAACGTCATCGCCGTGCCGGCCAATGTCATCCGCTTTGCCCAGGCCCGGCGCGACGGCATCGCCTCGCGGCTCGACCTCTATCTGCGCTATCCCGAGATGGACGGCTACAGCGAGGCTGCCCGCAACGACTTCAACCACACCGGACCTAGCAAGGACATCGTCTTCCTGTCGTTCGAGCCGCAGATGATGTCGCGCGACATGAGCGGCCGCTTCGCGCCGATCTACAGCGCGCTGATCACCAAGCCGGGTACGCCCGGCCCTGGCGGCACCACGCTTTACGCCTTCAGCGAAAAATCAGGCTATCTCAACGAAGTGCTGGCGGTCGCCGACCGAACCGGCAAGGATCCGTTCGTCGCACGCTGCCTGAGCGGCCCGAGCGCGGACGAATCGCTGGCGCCCTGCGAACGTGACATCCTGGTCGGCGACAATCTCAGCCTTACCTACCGCTTCCCCCGGGAATTCCTGGGCGACTGGCAGGCGCTCGACGCGGCGATTTCGGGCGAGGCAGCGCGTGTACTGAAGACTGGGCGGTAAGCAACGAAACGAGCCGTTCCGTAGCGATCCTTCGCGCCCCTCTCTGTCCTGCCCTCTTTACGACCACTTGGCATCTCCCCCACGAGGGGGGAGATCGGCCGTCACACTGGCTTTTCGCCAATCTCCAATGGTGCAGGGAGAGCGCAGCGCCGAAGCTGCCAATCTCCCCCCTCGTGGGGGAGATGGCCGGCAGGCCAGAGGGGGGCGCTGTCCCGCCGGCGTCTTGCAAGGTTCCGTACCGCCGCTGCGCTTGAGGCGTGGTGGCCAGCTAAATTTCCGGGTCAGGCCAGATCGATGTCGAGGATCGCCATCGAGAAATTATAATCGCCGTCGTCCTCGTCCTTGAAGACGATGCCGAGGAACTCGTCGCCGACATAGACCTCGGCCGAATCTTCCTTGCGCGGCCGCGCCTTCACTTCGAGTTTGGGGTTCTGGAAGGTGCGCTTGAAATAGGCGTCCAGCTTTCTGATTTCGTCCGGCTTCAACAGTCTTCTCCGATCGTCGCTTGCTAAAGCGCGTCGCGTCTGAAGAGACGATGCGACGCGCTTTAAATCTTGCTTCATGCATGTCGCTATCCCCAAACCGCTGGGCACTTTTGGGCGACATGCATTGGTGAGCGCGCTTCTGGCACGTCGACAATGGCCATGTAAAGGCAAGCCGGCATAGGGGGGCAGGAATTCAGCCCCCTGCCCGAGCGCTCAGATGTCGAAGCTGACGACGTGGTCCATCGTCTGCGATGGCAACAGCTGGTCCATCTGCCGCGAAGGCTGGTCGCAGCCGGTCTCGCCGACGACGCGGGCCGGCACGCCGGCAACCGTTTTGTTGTGCGGTACCGGCGACAGCACCACCGAGCCGGCCGCGATCTTCGAGCAATGGCCGATCTCGATGTTGCCGAGGATCTTGGCACCGGCGCCGATCAGCACGCCGTAGCGAATCTTGGGATGACGGTCGCCGCCGGCCTTGCCGGTACCGCCCAGTGTGACGCCGTGCAGGATCGACACGTCGTCCTCGATCACCGCCGTCTGGCCGACGACGAGGCCGGTGGCGTGGTCGAGGAAGATGCCCTTGCCGATGCGGGCGGCCGGATTGATGTCGGTCTGGAACACCGAGGACGACCGGCTCTGCAGATACAGCGCGAAATCCTGGCGGCCCTGGTTCCACAGCCAATGCGCCAGCCGGTGCGTCTGGATGGCATGAAAACCCTTGAAGTAGAGCACCGGCATGATGAAGCGGTCGCAGGCCGGATCGCGGTCGTAATAGGCCTGGATGTCGACTCGCACCGTCGTCGACCAGTCCTTGTCGTCGGCCGCCATCGCCTTGAATGTCTGGCGGATGAGGTCGGAGCCGATGTCCTGGTGGGCGAGGCGCTCGGCCAGCCGGTGGATAACCGCTTCTTCCAGGTTTTCCTGATTGAGGATGGTCGAATAGAGGAACGCCGCCAGCAGCGGATCGCGATTGACCGCTTCCATCGCTTCGTCGCGGATCGAACGCCAGATCGGATCTACCGGCTGCACCCTGGTGGGACGGGAAATCGTAACGCTGTTCATCTGATGTCTCCGGCCATCCAATGTCTCGGCCATCCAATGTCTCGGTTGGCGGCTTGCCTATTCTCCGGCCGCACCTATAAGCCAGATCATAGCACGGGTGAACTCAATTTTCCTTAGTGCTTCGTCAAATGGATTTGGTTGGCGGAATTTCAAGCAGCCATGGAAAACGCAACCTTGATGGACGAGACCCTGAAGCGCGAGCTTTCCGCGCTCTATGAGGCCGAAGATCGCCACTACCACGATCTTGGCCACATCGAGGCGATGCTGGCGCTAGCCAATGATTACAAGGCGTTGCTGCATGATCCTGAAGCAGTCGAAGCGGCGATCTGGTTCCACGACGCGATCTACGACAGCCGCGCCAAGGACAATGAGGCGAGGAGTGCCGCATTTGCCGAGGAAAAGCTTGCCGGTCGCACCGATGCACAACGCCTCGGCCGCATCGCGGCGATGATCACTGCCACCGCCGGCCACGAATTGCCGCCCCTTGGCGACCAGCATTCCGTTCGCGACGCCGCGCTGTTCCTCGACATTGACCTGGCGGTCCTGGGTGCCGCGCCTGACGTGTTCGACGCTTATGAACAGGCGGTCCGCAGCGAATATCAGTGGGTCGATGAGCCGATGTGGCGGGCCGGCCGTGCCGCAGTCCTGAAGGGCTTCGTCGCCCGCCCACATATCTTCCATAGCGAGGAATTCCGCCGGCGCTTCGAAACGCGGGCCAGGCAAAACATTGCACGCTCGCTCCAGGCGCTGGGGCACAGCCTGGGCGGATCGTAGTTCGCGTCGCTCGCTTGCGTCCGGGATATTTGTCCGAAATCAGCTGAATGCGCCAAAAGTCGATGCCATTGCCCACAACATGAACACCCCGGCCGCCAGCGACGCGCCGTTGACCACGATGCCAGCCAGGCCGAGCACACGATTGTCGTTTTGGCGCCCAAGCGCCATCAGCCCGAAGACCGCGCCGGTAAGATGTGCCAAAGGCCCGGCCAGAAAAAATACCGCAGCGAAGAAGCCCGTCGCACTGTTCTGGAGCAGTGGGGAGGCGTCGCTCGGCATTGCTATCAACGCGGTGATCGCAATTGCCCCTGTCGCCAATGCGGCCAGCGCTAGAACAACGGACCATTCGCCGAACGTGCTTTTCGTAACGACGCCCGGCAAAGCGGCGTCGCTTCTTCCCCATTGTGCCATCGTTCCCCCTGCCCTCGTTTAGCGCGTGGCGGGGTTGAACCGATCCACGCGTCACGCTTAGTTACTCCTGTATCGTTGCAAAACCGCTAAGAACCCCAGCTTCAGGCCCAATGGCCGCTTTTGGGGAGCCATCCATCAAAGCGGATGCTCGGCATAAAACTCCAGCACGCGCTGCTTGAAGGTCTTGTCGCCGACCGCCAGCATATGGTCGCGGCCTTCGATGTGAAACGCCTTGGCGTTGGGCATCAAGGCGGCGAGTTCATCCGGCGAGCCGCCGATGTCGTCCTTGGTGCCGACGGCGATCAGCGTCGGCTGGGCAATGCGGGCAATGTCGGCCTCGCTCAGCAATTCGCGTGAGGTGGCGATGCAGGCGGCGAGCGCCCGGCGATCGCTGCGAGTCTGGTCCGCGAAGGCGCGGAACGAGCGGCCACGCGGGTCGCTTGTGCCTGCCGGGTCCTCGGCCAGAAGTGCGTCGGCTATCGGATCCCAGTCGCCGACGCCGTCGACCATGCCGATGCCGAGACCGCCGAAGACCAGCGTCGCCACCTTCTCCGGGTTGGAGAGCGCCAGGAAGGCCGATATGCGCGCGCCCATCGAATAACCCATGACATGGGCGCGTTCGATGCCGAGATGGTTCAAAAGCGCTGAAGCGTCGGACGCCATTTTTGCCGGCGTGTAGTCTGCTTCCTCATAGCTCTTCGACGACGAGCCATGGCCGCGATTGTCGAACGCGATCGCACGGTAGCCGGCATCGTTCAGCGTCTTGAACCAGCCGGGCGACACCCAGTTGACGTAATGGCTCGAGGCAAAGCCGTGGATCATCAGCACCGGGTCGCCCTGTCCCGAGGCCGGCTGGCGGTCAAGGAAAGCAAGGTCGAAACCGTCATGGGAGAAGAACTGCATCGGCCGGAGATCCTGCCCGTTCAGTCGGAATCGACACTCGGCGCATCGCCCTTGTCGGGCGGCGGCATCGCCGGCCCCGGCGCCGTGCCGATGGCCGGATGACGTAGCAGGTCGCCGTCCTTTATGCCCTTTTTGGCGGCGGTGCCTGCCTTGAGCTCGAGTACGAAGCGCACCGGCTCGTCCGGCGAGATGATCGCCTCCGACTGCGGCTCGCCTTGCTTGATCGCCCGGATCCGGCCGTCCTGGCCGACGAAGACCAGGTCGAGCGGCATCGGCGTGTTCTTCATCCAGAAGCTCACATCCTGCGGCGCACCGAAGACGAACAGCATGCCGTGATTGTCGGCCATGTGGCGGCGAAACATCAGGCCAGCCTGGCGCTCGGCGGGCGTGTCGGCAATTTCGACGGAAAAAGAACGCTCGCCGGCCTTCGTCACCGCGACAAGCGGCGCCGGGTCGACGGGAAGGATCATCGCCTTGCCGTCGGCCGAACTCGGTTGCTGAAAATAGAAGAACGCACTTGTGGCGACGATGAGGAAAATCCCGGCGCAGAGCGCGCCCGCCGTCAGCCGGTTCCTGTGAGCCATATGAAATCCTCGACCGGAACTAATGCGAGACCGGCAAGGTACCCATATCGGGATGAATTTCGGCAGCCATAAGGCCTTTGTCGCCGCGTCCGAAGCGGACCAGCACCACCTGGCCCGGCCGGAGTTCGGTGATGCCGTAGCGGCGCAGCGTCTCCATGTGGACAAAAATGTCCTCGGTGCCCTCGCCCCGGGTCAGAAAGCCGAACCCCTTGGTGCGGTTGAACCATTTCACCAGCGCCCGTTCGAGGCCGCTTTCCGGCGTCACCGCGACATGGGTGCGCTGCTCCTGCATCTCCGCCGGATGCACCGCCGTGGAGACATCCATCGAGAGCACGCGGAAGGCCTGCAGCCCGCGCTCGCCCTGCTTGACCAGGCAGACGACGCGGGCGCCTTCCAGGGCGGTCTGAAAACCGTCCTTTCGAAGGCACGTCACATGGAGGAGGATGTCGCCCGAAGAACCATCATCGGGAAGGATGAAACCGTAGCCCTTGGCCACGTCAAACCATTTGATGGCGCCGGCGATTTCGACGAGATCGGCCGTATCGGCGCTCTCATCCCGCTTCAACGCATCGTTACCGGCCCCGTCCCGCCCCATGAAAGAGGCCTTTTCCCCCATAAGAACGCCCCCTTTTTCAAGAAACACTGCAACTGATTCTTGGTATCAGATTAACACCGCGGCTTCCGGTGTGTGCAAGACCTGACGTGCCTTTTTTCACGGTTCCGTACAGGAATAGCGGATTTGTCATTTGCCGGCGCCGGCAAGCGTGGCCAATTGCCCTTTGGCCGGGCCGCCCCTATGTTGCGCCGCAACGCAATATAAGGAGGAAATCATGCGCTATCTGCACACCATGGTCCGCGTCGCCGACATCGATGCCTCGCTCGATTTCTACTGCAACAAGCTTGGCCTCAAGGAAGTGCGCCGCCATGAAAGCGAGCAAGGCCGCTACACGCTGATCTTCCTCGCCGCGCCTGAAGACGAGCAAAGCGGCATCTCCGAAAAGGCGCCGCTGGTCGAGCTGACCTACAATTGGGATCCGGAAGACTACAAGGGCGGCCGCAATTTCGGCCATCTCGCCTATGAGGTCGACGACATTTACGCCACCTGCCAGCGGCTGATGGACAATGGCGTCACCATCAACCGGCCGCCGCGCGACGGCAACATGGCGTTCGTCAAATCGCCGGACGGCATCTCGATCGAGCTGTTGCAGAAAGGCCCGGCAAAGCCGAAGACCGAGCCCTGGGCGTCGATGCCGAACACCGGCAGCTGGTAACCGATCACGCCATGTTGAGCAGATGTAGCCGGGCCGATACGTCCCTCCGCCTTTGGTTTTCACGGCAGGCGCCTATCTAACCGGCGTGGCGCCTGTCCGCGAAGGCTGGCGCTTTTCATGCAATAGGTGCTCGCCAAGTCCAATAGGCTCCAGGAGAATTCATTTATGCCGACCAGCCAAGTCGATGTCGCCACCGAACATGCCAGCCGCTATCTGCAGCAGCTGTGCAAACATTGGGCGCACAAGTTTCCCGTCGAATTCGACCCGAACCACGGCACCATCGATCTGACGCTCGGCCGCACGGTTCTCGATGCCGACCCGGCAGCGCTGCACATTGCAGTGACGACCGATGAAGCCGGCTCGCTCGAGCGCCTGGAAACGGTCGTCGCCGAGCACATCAAGCGCTTCGCCTTCCGTGAGGAGCTGGCATTCGACTGGCAACGCGCTCCGGCCGCGTAGACGACCTATCAACCGCCGGCCTTGGCCATCTCGAGCAGCATCAGCACGGTGCGCCAATTGCGCGCCGTGCCGGGCACCTTCAGAACGCGCGGGATGAGATTGGCAAAGACCGATTTGCCGAGCCCGTCGGGCGCATGCAGGTAGAGCACGTCGCCCTTGATCTCGAAGCGTTCGGGCCCGGTGCATTTTTCCGCCAGCCGAGCGATCTCCTCGGCGGTCGGCCGGCGCTCCAGCGCATAGGCGTGCAGCTTGGTCGGCTCGCCGGCCACTTCCGGATAGGGATTGTCTGCCGCCAGCCGCTCGAGCCAGCCGAGATCGCGCACCATGATGCGCGAATGGAACCCCCATTTCTTCTCGAATTCCGCTTCCAACCGCCTGGTCAGCGTCGCCGCATCGCCATCTGGCGACCGGAAGACGGCGTTGCCGCTCTGCACATAGGTGGCAACATCGGAGAAGCCGAGCTGCTCGAAGAATGACCTGAGTTCCGCCATCCTGACGATGCGGTTGCCGCCGACATTGATGCCGGAAAACAGAGCGATAAAAACCTTCGCCTGAGCGTTCGGAAGATCGTTGCTGCTCATATGATGAACCCGGCGAGCGTCTCGTTGTCGGTGATGTCCTGATAGTGGACACTCTCGGCGTCGAAATTCGCCTTGAGCAGGTCGAAATTGCGGCGGTCCTTGGTTTCGATGCCGATCAGCACCGAACCGAAATTGCGCGCCGATTTCTTCAGATATTCGAAGCGGGCGATGTCGTCGTCAGGGCCAAGCAATTCGAGGAAATCGCGCAACGCGCCGGGCCGCTGCGGAAAGCGGATGATGAAGTATTTCTTCAAGCCCTCGAAGCGCAGCGCCCGTTCCTTCACATCCGGCAGCCGCTCGAAATCGAAATTGCCGCCGGACACCACGGCGACGATGGTCTTGCCCCTGATTTCCTTCCTGGAAAAATCCTTGAGCGCATCGATCGCCAGCGCGCCGGCCGGCTCGAGCACGACGCCTTCGACATTGAGCATTTCGATCATGGTTGCGCAGAGCCGGTTTTCCGGGATCAGCCGCACGGTGTCGGCGGCAAACTCCCTGAGGTGGCGCAGCGGCTCGCGGCCGATCTCGGCCACCGCCGCGCCGTCGACGAAATTGTCGACCTTGGCGAGCTTGACCCGCTTTCCGGCGGCAAGGCTCTCGCTCAGGCTCGGGGCGCCGGCCGGCTCGCAAAAGACGAAACGTGTCTCGCGGTGCTGGTCGGCGAAATAATGGGTGACGCCGGCGGCCAGGCCGCCGCCACCGACCGGCAGCATGACGATATCAGCCATGCGCGCGCCGGGCATCTGGCCTGATATCTCGTAGGCGACGGTCGCCTGCCCTTCGATGATGTCCTTGTGGTCGAAAGGCGGCACCATGTGGGCGCCGGCAGTTTCGGTGAATTCGAGTGCGGCGCGATAGCAGTCGTCGAAGAAATCGCCAAACAGCCTGATCTCGACGAATTCGCCGCCGAACAGCCGCGTCTTGTCGATCTTCTGCTGCGGCGTCGTCACCGGCATGAATACAACGCCCTTTTTGCCGAAATGGCGGCAGACGAAGGCAAAGCCCTGCGCGTGATTGCCGGCCGAAGCGCAGACGAACAGCTCGGCAGCGTTGCCGGCGGCAAGCGTCTTGCGGAAGAAGTTGAAGGCGCCGCGGATCTTGTAGGAGCGCACCGGCGTCAGGTCCTCGCGCTTCAGCAGCACCCGCGCGCCGGTCTTCTTCGACAGATAGTCGTTTTCCTGCAGCGGTGTTTCAGGAAAGATCTCGCGGATCGCGGCAGCAGCGGCAGCGACGCGAGAGGAGAAACTGGTCATGGCAAGAGCACCCCACAGGCTAGGCGAATTCGGTCCCGCTATTGCATATCCGGCCTTGCGAAGCCATTGTCCGGCCACCCCGAAAGGGTGTCCCCAAAACCTCGTTGGCCGTTAGGAGCGTCTGTTCATGCCTGTCGCATCGGTGGCCCAGAAAACCGTGTCGCTGCCGGAGTTCGGCGAGCCGACGGTGATGCCACTGGTTACGCGCGCCACCTATGAGGCCCGCATCGCGGCACTGGTCGCGCGCGGCGGGTTCGATGCCTTCGTCGTCTATGGCGACCGCGAACATGCGGCCAATGTCGCCTACCTCTGCGGCTACGACCCGCGCTTCGAGGAGACGCTGCTGGTCATCGTTCCCGGCAAGCCGCCGAAACTGCTGGTCGGCAATGAGGGCTGGGCCTATGCCGAGATCTGCGACGGACCGTATGAGCGCGTGCTCTACCAGACGTTTTCGCTGCCGGCGCAGCCGCGCGACCGCTCGCAATCGCTGGCCGACATCCTCGTCGATTGCGGCCTGAAAACCGGCCAGCGCATCGGCGCCATCGGCTGGAAGCCGTTCGGCCCCGGCGATGCCGGTTTTGGCGAAACGACGCTCGACCTGCCGTCTTTCATCGCCGACACGTTGCGCAGCCTTGCCGGCGATAGGGGCGTGATCGTCAACGCGGCGAACCTTTTGATGAACCCTGCCGACGGCCTGCGCGCCATCAACGAGGCCGACCAGCTGGCCGCGTTCGAATTCGCCGCGACCTATTCCTCTCAGGGGCTGCGCAATGTGCTGCAAGGCATCGAACCCGGCATGACCGAATTGCAGGCGGCGCGGCTGATGGGCATCAACGGCCTGCCGCAATGCTGCCACCCGATGCTGTCGGCTGGCAAGCGGGCGCCCTATGGCCTACCAAGCCCGCGTCTTGACGTCATCAAGCGCGGCGACCCGATCACCATGGCCTACGGCATCCAGGGCTCGCTCAACGCCCGCGCCGGGTTTCTGGTCGAATATGCGGCCGAGCTTCCGAGGGGCATCCAGGACTATGTCGAGAAGCTGGTCGCGCCCTATTTCTGCGCCGTCGTCGACTGGTACGAGACGGTCGGCATCGGCGTCCCCGGCGGCGCGTTGTGGCAAGCGGTGCACGAGCGCATCGGCGATCCGTTCTTCGGCGTGTCGCTCAATCCCGGCCATCTCATCCATATCGACGAATGGATGCATTCGCCGGTATTTTCCGGCTCCGACATCAGATTGAAGTCGGGCATGGCCTTGCAGGTCGATATCATCCCGGCGACCGGCACCGATTACTTCACGACCAACATCGAGGATGGCATCGCGCTGGCCGACGAGGCGCTGCGCCAAGAGATCGCCGCGCGCTATCCCGAAGCCTGGCGCCGCATCGAGGCGCGCCGCGCCTTCATGACCGACGTGCTCGGCATAAGGCTGAAGCCGGAAGTGCTGCCGTTTTCCAACATCCCGGCCTTCCTGCCGCCGTTCTGGCTTTCGCGCAACACTGCGATGGCGGTCGCTAGGCGCTGAGCGCATTTCGGCGCCTGCGACTTACTTCCGCCGCACTTCGCCTGTCCGGGAGGTGCGGCGGAGGTGGATGGGCCTTTGGTTAGGCCGGAGTGGAATTGTTTAAGTGCCCTTGAAGACGATTTGCATCATTGTCCTTGCCGCGCTGCTCGCCGGCTGCGGCGGCCGCCAAACCGAGGAACTGCTCGGCAGCGCCATGATGGCGGTGCCGGTGACGGAAATCGCCGGCAACCACTCGATCTTCATCGCCACCACGCGCAAGCGCTCCGACGATCCCAACAAGGTCTTCGACGGCGAGCGTTCGGCGACGCTGAACTATGCCCGCGTCAACGTCACCGTCCCCGGCATCCACAAGACAGGCCAGATCGAGCGGCGCTCGCGCGGCAAGTCGGACGATCCGGCCAAATACTTCATGGCTTCCGAGGTCGTCGGCTACGACACCCAGCCGAAATTCTCCAGCGCGCTCAGCGCCGACATCGCGGCGCGCGGCGGCCGCGTCATGGTCTTCGTCCACGGCTACAACACCGGCTTCGACGACGCCGTCTACCGCGTCACCCAGATCACCCATGATTCCGGCTATCCGGGAACGCCGGTGCTGTTTTCCTGGGCGTCGGGCGCCAAGACCACCGACTACGTCTACGACAAGGAAAGCGCCAGCGTTGCCCGCGACCAGCTCGAAGTGACGCTGAGAATGCTGGCGCAGACCGGCGCACGGCGCATCGACATCGTCGCCCATTCGCTGGGGACCTGGGTGACGATGGAAGCGTTGCGGCAGCTTGCCATCACTGGCGACCGCGACCTCGGCGGCAAGCTCGGCGACGTCGTGCTGGCCTCGCCCGACATCGACGTCGACGTGTTCAAGAGCCAGATGCGCCGCTACGGCAAGCCGGACAAGCCGTTCATCCTGCTGCTCTCCGACGACGACCGGGCGCTCAGGTTATCGGGCCTGATCGCCGGGGCGCGGCCACGCGTCGGCGACTACAAGAACGCCGCCGACCTCGCCAGCTATGGCGTGTCGGTCGTCGATCTCTCCAGCGTCAAGGGAGCCGACCGCTTCAATCACACAAAATTCGCCGACAATCCGCAATTGGTGCAGTTGATCGGCCAGAAGCTGCGCGAGGATGACGGGTTTGCCAGCGACCGCGAGGTGACCGACCGGATCGCCTCGGTCGGACAATAGCTGCATTGCGCGGCAGTCATTTATTGACCCTTGCCGCGCCACAGTTTGAACTGGACGGTGCCGGCCTCTGCCTCTATCGAATAGGCCAAGACGTCTCCGGCTCGACGTCGCCTTTGCGGGAGCCCGCGTGATCGTGCCTTCGAAGATCTTTCTCGTCGTTGCGTTCGCGCTCGCGGTTACCGGCTGCGCCGGCCAGAACACGCACGATCTGCTCAACAAGACGACGATCACCGTGCCTGCTGCCGACATTGCGGCGACGCACAAGATCTTCGTCGCCACAACCCGGCAAAAGGCGACGAAAGAGCCCCGGCAGGTGTTCGACGGCGACCGCTCGCCGAACACCAGCTTTGCCAGCGTCGAGGTGACCGTGCCCAAAGTCCACCAGCTCGGCGCCATCGAGCGGGTCAAAGGTTCCGCCAACAGCAATCCGGCGAAGGATTTCACGGCGACCGGCGTCACCTTCTACGAAGGGGCCCCGCAATTCGCCAAGGCGGTCGGCGCCGATATCGCGATGCGCGGCGACCGCGCGCTGGTTTTCGTGCACGGCTTCAACAACGGCTTCGACGACGGCATCTACCGGCTGACGCAGATCGCGCACGACACCAAATACCCGGGCACGCCGGTGCTGTTTTCGTGGGCGTCGAGCGGCAAGACCACCGGCTACATCTACGACAAGGAAAGCGCCAATGCGGCGCGCGACGATCTCGAAGCGACGCTGCGCATGCTCGCCAAGAGCCGCGCCAAGAGCATCGATATCATCGCCCACTCGATGGGAACCTGGGTGACCATGGAAGCATTGCGCCAGCTTGCCATCACCGGCGAGCGCGACCTCGGCGGCAAGCTCGGCTATGTCATCCTTGCCTCGCCCGACATCGACGTCGACGTGTTCAAGAAGCAGATGATCCGCTACGGCAAGCCAGACAAGCCGTTCGCCGTGCTGCTTTCGGGCGACGACCGGGCGCTCAGGCTGTCGACCCTGATCTCCGGCGACAAGCCGCGCGTCGGCGACTATGGCGACGCGGCCGACCTCGCCAGCTATGGCGTCTCGGTGGTCGACCTGACCAAGACCAAGGGCGGCGACCGGCTGAACCACGCCAAATTCGCCGACAACCCGTTCCTGGTGCAGCTGCTCGGCGACCGCCTGCGCGCCCCGGCGGGCCTCGCCTCCGAAGAGACCGCGCCGGCCCAGCTCGACAATCTCGGCCAGGGCCTCGGCAAGGCCGTCGGCTCGGTCGCCGAAATCGTCATCACCACGCCGTTCAAGGTGCTGACCATCGCCACCGGCGGGTGAGCGATCGCTGAGCGGTCACTGTTAACGTCAGTTCGGAACAAAGCGCACGGCAGGGATCCTTCGCGCCCCCCTCTGTCCTGCCGGACATCTCCCCCGCTTGGGGGGAGATCGGCCGCCACTTTCGGCTTTCGCCAATCTCCAACTTTGACAACAACGCGCTGTCGACGAAACTGCCAATCTCCCCCCCTGAGGGGGAGATGTCCGGCAGGACAGAGGGGGGCGCTGTCCCTCCAGCGTTCAAAGGGTCTTCAAACGAACAGATCGACCTTCTGAAAAGTCGTCACGTCGATCAGGCCGACGTCCGAAATCCTGAGCTCCGGGATGACGACCAGCGCCAGCAGCGAGTGCTGCATGTAGGCGTTGTTGAGCGAGCAGCCCATCTGGCGCATGGCGTCGCTGAGTTTGTCCGCCTTGGCGGCGACGATTTCCGCCCGCTCATCCGACATCAGCCCGGCGATGCGCATTTCGACCAGCGCCAGTTCCTTACCCTTGGAGAACAGCACGACGCCGCCGCCGACCTCGCCCAGCCGGTTCACGGCCAGAGCCATGTCCTGCTTGTTGGTGCCAACGACGATAATGTGGTGGGCATCATGCGCCACGCTGGAGGCCATGGCGCAGTCGCCGATATAGCCGAAGCCGGAGACAAAGGCGTTGGTGACGCCGCCGGTGCCCTTGTGGCGCTCGACCAGCGCGATCTGGCAGACATCGTTGCGGCGGTCCATGGCGACCAGCCCGTCCTCGACGGCAAGATCGGCCTCCAGCGCCCGCGTCGGCGCCTGGTTCTCGATGACGCCGATGACGCGCACCCGCACCTCGTTGGCGCCCATGGGTGCCGCGATGTCGAAATCGCCGGGTTTGAGCTTCTTGCCGAGCTTGACGGTGTTCTTCGCTGTCCTCGGATAGTCGTAGGCCGGAATGTCGATTTCGAGCTTGCCGCCCTTGGCCAGCCTGACGCCGCGGCCATAGACCTCGTCGATGGTCATTTCGGCCAGGTTGGAAACGATCAGCAGATCGGCGAGCCGACCCGGCGCGATCGAGCCGATCTCGCGCTCCAGCCGGAAATGCTGGGCGGTGTTGAGTGTCGCCATCTGGATTGCCGTCACCGGCTTCAAGCCCTGGCTGATGGCGTGGCGCACGACCCGGTCCATGTGGCCTTCGTGCACCAGCGTGCCGGAATGGCTGTCGTCGGTGCACAGGATGAAGTTGCGCGGGTCGAGGCCGCTCTCGGTCACCGCCTTGATCTGCGAGGCGACGTCGTACCAGGCCGAGCCCAGCCGCAGCATCGCCTTCATGCCCTGGCGGACGCGGGCGATGGCGTCCTCGGCGCGCGTGCCTTCGTGGTCATCCTCCGGGCCGCCGGCGACGTAGCCATGGAACGGCAGGCCGAGATCGCGCGAGGCATAGTGCCCGCCGACGGTCTTGCCGGCCCTCACCGTCGCGGCGATCTCGCCCGACATCACCGGATCGTTGGCGGCGACGCCCGGAAAATTCATCACCTCGCCGAGCCCGATAATGTTCTCCCAGGTCATCGCCTCGGCAACATCGGCGACGGTCAGCTCGGCGCCGGCATGCTCGAGCCCCGGGGCGGAGGGCACACAGGACGGCATCTGGACATGCACGTTGACCGGCATGGCGACCGCCTCGTCATGCATCAGCCGCACACCCTGAAGGCCGAGCACGTTGGCGATCTCATGCGGATCGATGAACATCGAGGTGGTGCCGTGGGGGATCACCGCGCGGCAAAATTCCGTCACCGTCACCATGCCGCTCTCGACATGCATATGCGCGTCGCAAAGCCCCGGCACCAGATAGCGGCCGCCGGCATCCACCACCTTGGTGCCCTGGCCGATGGCGTGGCCAGCATTCGGCCCGCAATAGGCAAAGCGGCCGCCGGTAATGGCGATGTCGGTGCCGGCGATGATCTCGCCGGAATGAACGTTGACCCAGCGCCCGTTGCGGATGACGAGATCGGCGGGTTTGCGGCCCATGGCAACATCGACCAGATGCGTCGCCATCTCGGCCCAGGGTTTTGGTTTCGTCGCATTGGCGGTCTTCGGCATCAACAGGCTCCTCTTTGCCCGACTGTGCCAAGCCGCGAGGATTTTGACCAGCGAGGAAGTAAGCGCCGACGGCGAAACTGCCGATCTCCCCCCTCGAGGGGGAGATGTCGCCGAAGGCGACAGAGGGGTCGGGACGTCCTGACGCGAACCGTTACCGCGAACAAAACAGGCTGGCGCTCGACGCGCGACGACCCCCTCTGGCCTGCCGGCCATCTCCCCCTCAAGGAGGGAGATTGATGCCACCACGGCCTTCGCCAATCGCCAACGGCATTTTGTGCTGGCCGCAGCAACTTTGTTCTTGCTTTGTGCCGGCAGCTATGCTATTAATTTGGGTATGGTGCTAATTGGCTCCAACGACCCGCCTACCGAGGCGGGTTTTTTGTTTCGGCGCCATTCATGGCAATATGGCCCAAGCGGAATACGATTCCGTTGCGGCCAATCAGCTTTTGCCGCGTTAGCGGACCTTACTGAATCGACGGTCGCGCAGTTTGACGCACTCCATCGTTCGAGCCTTCAGCCGGTTCGATCAATTCGATCCCGAACTGTCACTTCTTGCTCGGATCGTCCGCCGGGTTGACGTAAGTGATCTTGAATGGGCCCTCGCCATGAACCTGGATGATCGTGTCGCTTGTCGTCCAAGCGAAGTGATTCATTCCGGCCGGCGCGACGCCGAAGCCGCCAGCAGTCAGTTCGACACCTTTCGCCTCATCGAGCTTATCGCCCATTCCAATATGGAAGTTGCCGGAAACCACCGTTACGTATTCCGTGGTGGGATGATTATGTGCGGCAATTTTGTAGCCGGCGGGTGTCTTCAACCGCAGCACATAGGCGCCGTCCTTTGAGGGATCTCCGGAGATAACAGCCATTTCCGCGCCAGCGGGAATGACAGCAGGAGCAGGACCCCATTTGATGTCTTTGGCGTTCATCGGCATCTCATCGGCAAACAGAGGCGCCGTCCCAACAAGCAGCAGTGCCAGGGCAGAGGCAAGCTTGAGCATGACAATCTCTCCAGTGGTTCGTAGAGGACGGCGTCCAGTATCGGCGCGCTGATCCACTTGCCAATTGGAGTCTATCAGAGCAGAGCGCCCGAACGCATCCTGCGAACGGGGGAGGCGCATTCGCGGTAGCCGCGGAAGTTGCCGCTAAAAAACATTTCCAGGTGAAACGATTTTGTTTGTATCACTGTAGGTGATCGGCCCTCGCTAGCTTCCAGTGCCAGATTTGTCGACGGCAGAAGACGGCTTGACGGCCTTTGGCTGGCGGCTGAAAAGGGCTGGCCTGCGGACGTGGCGGAATTGGTAGACGCAAGGGACTTAAAATCCCTCGATCTCTGATCGTACGGGTTCGATTCCCGTCGTCCGCACCAGATTGGTCTTCGTTTGATACCCTTCGTAACTGGAGACCAGGCCGCTCGACCCGGTTCTGGCCGCCTCACCTCCCGATCGGGTTCAGCTTCAAATGCTGGATCAGGATGATCGTCTTGGCGTCGATAATCCGACCGTCGTGGATGCCGGCCAGCGCCTCGTCGAGCGGCATTTCCAAAACCTCGATGTCCTCGCCTTCGTCATGGGCGCCGCCACCGTCGGAAATGCGATCGGCGGGCGAATAGCGGGCGACGAAGAACCAGAGCCGCTCGGTTACGCTGCCGGGGCTCATATAGGGCGAAAACAGCCGCTGCACGTCCTCCAGGCGGTAGCCGAGTTCCTCCTCGGCCTCCTTGCGGATACAGGTTTCGGGATCGTCTTCGTCGAGCAGACCGGCGCAGGCCTCGATCAGCGGCTCCTTGTGGCCGGTGACGTAGGCAGGGTAGCGGAACTGCCGCACCAGAAGCACCGTCGAGCGGTCGGGATCGAAAGGCAGGATCACCGCGCCGTCACCGCGATCGTAGGTCTGACGGGTGTGCGTTTCCCATTTGCCGTCGCGCCGGCGATAGTCGAAGACGGTTTTTTTCAAAACCGCCCATTCGTCGGAAAGGACTTCCTCAGAGCGGATGCGAATGCGATCTTCCATGGTGGACTCCCTGCTGCCGCGGCAAGGCGTAGCCGCGAACGGCGGTTCGTGCAATCGGGTCACCAATTGGTCCAGTGCGCCGGTTCACCCTCTCGTGTCTGGCGCATCGGCAAGTGCCTGCCTAAATATCGGCAACCCTTTCCGGAGTTTTTTATGACCTCACCGCTTTTCCAGCCGATCACCCTCGACGGCCTCACCTTCCCCAACCGCATCGCGGTCGCGCCGATGTGCCAGTATTCGGCCGAGGACGGCTCGGCCAGCGATTGGCACATCTATCACTGGATGAACCTGGCGATGTCGGGCGCCGGCATGGTCACCGTCGAGATGACCGATGTCGAACGGCGCGGCCGCATCTCGCATGGCTGCCTCGGCCTCTATTCCGAAGACAACGAGGCGGCGGCGCGACGCACGCTGGATGCAGCCAAGCGGGTCGCCGCGCCGGGGACGAAATTCGGCACGCAACTTGCGCATGCCGGCCGCAAGGCGTCGAACCGCAAACCCTGGGAAGGCGGCGGACCTCTGACCGCCGATCAGGACCCGTGGCCGATCGTGTCGGCGTCGGCGATCGCCTACGACACCGGCTGGCAGGTGCCGCAGGCGCTGGAGGATGACGAGATCCTGCAAATCATCGAACGCTTCGCCGAAGCGGCCCGGCGGGCCGAGCGCGCCGGCTTCGACTTCATCGAGCTGCATGCCGCGCATGGCTATCTAATCTTCCAGTTCCTGTCGCCGCTCTCCAACCAGCGCACCGACCGCTGGGGCGGCTCGCTGGAAAACCGCATGCGTTTCGCCGTCGAGATCGCCAAGGCGGTGAAGAAGGCGGTGCCCAGGCTGATGCTGGGCGCGCGTCTGTCGATCAAGGAATGGGTCGATGGCGGCTTCGACGTCGAGGATGCGATCGAAGTGGCAAAAGCGCTGAAGGAAGCCGGCGTCGCCTATCTCTGCTGCTCGAGCGGCGGCAATTCGCCGTTGCAGAAGCTGCCCTCCGGGCCCGGCTACCAGGTGCATCTGGCCGAAGCGGTGCGCAAAGCCGTCGGCATCCCGACGCGGGCCGTCGGTCTGATCGACGATCCGAAACAGGCCGAGGCGATCGTTGCCGACGGCCGCGCCGACATGGTGGCGCTGGCGCGCGCCTTTCTTGCCGATCCGCGCTGGGGCTGGCGCGCCGCGGCCACCTTCGGCGAAAAAATCCACCCGGCGCCGCAGCTTGCCCGCTCGGTGACAACGATGCAGCATTGGATGAAGGCGGCGAACTGACGGCGGGTTCTCACCTCGCTGGGCGGGGTATCACAGCTTCGCTTTGATCCTCTGCCGGTGTAGAGTGGCCGGGGCCGCGGCTGGGCGCGGCGGGTTGGGGGAGCAGGGACATGTCGTTCAGGGGGATTTCCATTGCGGCTGCCGCCGCGGTTTTGACCGGGCTGTCGTTCGCCGCACCGACGCCGGCCGGGGCGCAATATTGCGAAGGTACGGTGCACGGTCTTTCCAGGCACTACAATCTGGCGACGGGAAGCGGCTTTCTCGCCGTTCGAGCCCGACCGAACTCGTCGTCGCGCATGATCGGGCAATTGTTCAACGGCGACCAAACCGAGATCTTCGACCGCCGCGGAAACTGGTACAAGGTCGATTTCGGCGGCCGCACCGGCTGGGCGAATGCACGCTGGCTGCGCAACGACTGCGGCTATTGAGCTATATTCGCCTGAGCTAACATAGCAGTTGCAACCAAATCGGCCGCTCCGCGTTGGCGGCGATGATGGACAGCAAGCCATTTGAAAAGCCGGTCGTGGTCGAACTCGGCCATGTCGGCAAGTATCGCCATATCCGCAGCGCCCAGGAGGCGGCGGAGTGCCTGATGACGGTCTGGCCACTCAATCGCGGGCCGCGTCATCGTGATGCCCTCGACACTTGCCTAAAAGTGCTGGAAGGTTATCGTTCGACGGCGGATGCGCGCCGGGCACTGATCGAAGCCGCCAGGGAATCGGACGTGCTGGTCGCAGACGACAGGCTGCCAGACGACAGACTGGCCGACGACAGGCTGCATTGAGGCAACGGGCTTTCAACCGGAGGGTTTCATGGCGAAACTGACCTACAAGATCGTCGAGCATGACGGAGGCTGGGCCTACAAGGTCGGCTCGACATTCTCCGAAACGTTCCCTACCCATCAGGACGCGTTGCGTGCCGCCGAGATCGCTTCGGCCGAACAGCAGGTCGCCGGCAACACCGACGGCATCCAGTACGAGGACGCCGACGGCAAATGGCACGACGAGCTCGCAGACGGCCGCGACCGGCCGCAGACCGAGGTTTCGGATTAGGGTGCGATATCCAGGTGATGCCGGCGTGCTTTACAGGTCGGTTTGGTAGCGCTACCGTCTCACATCGCGCGTGACCGGGGAGGAGCCTGGGCGCTGTCGCGGGCCAGGCAGGAAAGCGGTTTCCTTCGAAGTCGTTGCAGGAATCAATCGGGAGGAGATCGATGGCGTCTGTCGCAATCGGCGATGTCTACAAATCATTTGGGACCGTCGAGGTCCTGCACGGGGTCAGCGTCGACATAAACGACGGCGAGTTCGTCACGCTGGTCGGTCCTTCGGGTTGCGGAAAGTCGACCCTGCTCAGGATGATCGCCGGCCTGGAAAAGATCTCGCGCGGCCAGATCGCGATTGGCAAACGTGTCGTCAACAACGTTGCGCCAAAGGAGCGCGACGTCGCCATGGTCTTCCAGAACTATGCTCTCTACCCGCATATGACGGTCGCCGAGAACATGGCGTTCTCGCTGATGCTCAAGGGCGTTCCCAAGACGGAGAGCGATGCCGGCGTGCGGCGCGCTGCCGAAATCCTGGGACTGGTGCCGCTGCTCGATCGTTATCCGCGCCAGCTTTCCGGCGGCCAGCGCCAGCGCGTCGCCATGGGCCGGGCGATCGTGCGTGACCCGCAGGTTTTCCTGTTCGACGAGCCGCTGTCCAATCTCGATGCCAAGCTCCGGGTGCAGATGCGCGCCGAGATCAAGGAACTGCACCAGCGCCTGAAGACGACGACAGTCTACGTCACCCACGACCAGATCGAGGCGATGACCATGGCCGACAAGATCGTCGTCATGCATGACGGCATCGTCGAGCAGATCGGGCCGCCGCTCGAACTCTACGATCGGCCGAACAACCTCTTTGTCGCCAGCTTCATCGGCTCGCCCGCCATGAACATGCTCAGGGGCGAGATCGTAACCGACGGCTCGCCGTCGTTTCGCGGCGCCGGCGGGATTTCAGTCCCGTTGGCCTCGGCCCTTTCCATCGGCAATGGTGAGCCGGTCGTGCTGGGAATACGGCCCGAGCATTTACGGCTGTCCGACCACGACGGTATTCCGGTCACCGTCGTGGTGGTCGAGCCGACAGGGTCCGAAGTGCAGCTCATCGGCCGCACCGCCGGCGGCGAGGAGATCGTCGCCAATTTCCGGGAACGCCATTCCTTCACGCCGGGCGAAACCATCCGGCTTACGGCCGAGCCTGGCCTCATCCATCTCTTTCACGGCAAAACCGGACAGCGGTTCGAAACACCCATCGAGCAGTAGGACGGCAAGGACAATAAGCAGGAGGAAGCGAGCATGAAATTCACCAGACGCGACGTGATCCGCACCACCGCCGGCGCTGCGGCGGGAGCCTTGGGAAGCCGGCTCATCGGCTCTCCCGCCTTTGCTCAGGAGGGGTTGAAATACAAGCCCGAGGACGGCGCCAAGCTCAGGCTGCTGCGCTGGTCGCCTTTCGTGCAGGGCGACGAGGATCAATGGCTGGCCAACACCAAGCGCTTCACCGAAGCGACCGGCGTCGAGGTCCGCGTCGACAAGGAAAGCTGGGAGGACATCCGCCCCAAGGCGGCGGTCGCCGCCAATGTGGGCTCCGGCCCGGACCTGATGTTCGTCTGGTTCGACGATCCGCACCAATATCCCGACAAGCTGCACGACGTGACGGAGCTGGGCGAATATCTCGGCTCGAAATATGGCGGCTGGTACGACGGACCGCACCAATATGCGACGCGGCAAGGCAAGTTCCTCGGCCTACCGCTGGCCACCATCGGCAATGCCATCGTCTATCGCGAAAGCTGGGTGAAGGAGGCTGGCTTCTCCGAGTTTCCGAAGGACACGGCAGGCTTGCTCGAACTTTGCAAGGCATTGCAGGCAAAGGGGCACCCGGCCGGCTTCACGCACGGCCACGGCGTCGGCGACGGCAACAACTACGCCCACTGGCTGTTGTGGAGCCACGGCGGCAAAATGGTCGACGAGAGCGGCAAGGTGACGATCAACAGCCCCGAGACGCTGAAGGCGATCGAATACGCGCAGGCGCTCTATAAGACCTTCATTCCCGGCACCGAGAGCTGGCTCGACGTCAACAACAACCGCGCCTACCTGGCCGGTGAACTTAGCGTGATCGCCAATGGCATTTCCGCCTACAACACCGCCAAGATCAACAAGGACAAGGATCCGAAACTGACCGAAATCGCCAAGGACACGCGCACGACCAACCTGCCGATCGGTCCTGTCGGGAAATCCGTCGAGCTGTTCCAGGTGACCACGGCCGTGATCTTCGACTACACGCCCTACCCCAACGCCGCCAAGGCCTACCTGCAGTTCATGTTCGAGGAACCGCAAATGTCCAAGTGGATCACGTCCTCGGCGGGCTATTGCTGCCAGACGCTCAAAGCCTTCGATAACAACCCGGTGTGGACGGCCGATCCGAACAATGCCGCGTACGCCAAGGCCTCGGCGACGCTGCGGCCCAACGGCTATGCCGGCCCGCTCGGCTATGCCTCGGCAGCGACCATGGCCGACTATGTGCTGGTCGACATGTTCGCCAAGGCGGTGACCGGCCAGGCGACGCCGCAAGAAGCGATGGAAGAAGCCGAGAAGCGCGCAAACCGCTACTATCGCGTTTGAGCCGGATTCAGCCGGGCAGCCATGCTGCCCGGCTTCGAATCGCGCATGGCCGCCCGGCCGTTCAATGAGACCTTAGAGGAGCCGACCCATGGCCGTGACCTCCGCTGCCGCTCAGCCACGCCGGTCGACGCTGTCGCGCATTTTGACGTTCGTGTCTGAAAGTCATAACGCGCTTGGCTTCGGCTTCATGCTGCCGGCGGCGGCACTGCTGCTGGTCTTCCTGACCTATCCGCTCGGGCTCGGCGTCTGGCTCGGCTTCACCGATGCCCGCATCGGCCGCCCCGGCATCTTCATCGGCATCGAGAACTACGAATATCTGTGGGATGACGCCGTCTTCTGGCTCTCCGTCTTCAACACCTTGCTCTACACGATCAGCGCCTCGATCCTGAAGTTTGCGCTCGGCCTGTGGCTAGCGCTTATCCTCAACCAGAACCTGCCGTTCAAATCGTTCTTCCGCGCGATCGTCCTGCTGCCTTGGGTGGTGCCGACGGTGCTGTCGGCGATCGCCTTCTGGTGGATCTACGATTCGCAGTTCTCGATCCTGTCCTGGGCGCTTATGGAAATGGGCCTGATCGACCATCGCATCAATTTCCTCGGCGATCCGGAGAATGCGCGGGCTTCGGTCATCGCCGCCAATGTCTGGCGCGGTATTCCTTTCGTGGCGATAACGCTGCTTGCCGGCCTGCAGACGATTCCGCAGTCGCTCTACGAGGCCGCCACGCTCGACGGCGCCAGCCGCTGGCAATTGTTCCGCTATGTGACGCTGCCGCTGCTGACGCCGATCATCGCCATCACCATGACGTTTTCGGTGCTGTTCACCTTCACCGATTTCCAGCTGATCTATGTGCTGACGCGCGGCGGGCCGGTGAACGCCACCCATCTGATGGCGACGCTGTCGTTCCAGCGCGGCATTTCCGGAGGCCAGCTTGGCGAAGGCGCCGCGATCGCGGTCGCCATGATCCCGTTCCTGCTGGCGGCGATCCTGTTCAGCTACTTTGGCCTGCAACGCCGTAAATGGCAGCAGGGCGGCGGAGATTGACATGACCGCGATCGAAACGAGCAAACGCCCTGAACTCGACGAAGGCGGCATGGGCTACCTGCAGAGTGTGCCGCGCCGCGTGGTGACGGTCTACCTGCCGCTGCTGATATTCGTCATCGTGCTGTTGTTTCCGTTCTACTGGATGACGATCACGGCGGTTAAGCCCAACCTCGAGATGACCGACTACGCCAATTTCAATCCGTTCTGGGTGGTGCATCCGACGCTCGAGCATATTCGCTACCTGCTCTTCGAGACATCCTATCCGGGCTGGCTGCTCAACACGATCATCATCTCGACCGCCGCCACGTTCCTGTCGCTGCTGGCTGCGGTGTTCGCTGCCTATGCGATCGAACGCTTGCGGTTCTCCGGGGCGCGGCAGGTCGGCCTCGCGGTGTTCCTCGCCTATCTCGTACCCCCCTCGATCCTGTTCATTCCGCTGTCGGTGATGGTGTTCAACCTTGGGCTTTACGACACGCCCTTCGCGCTCATCCTCACCTATCCGACCTTCCTGATCCCGTTCTGCACATGGCTGCTGATGGGTTACTTCCGCTCGATCCCGTTCGAGCTGGAAGAATGCGCGCTGATCGACGGGGCAAGCCGCTGGCAGATCCTCACCAAGATCGTGCTGCCGCTGTCGGTGCCGGGCCTGATTTCCGCCGGCATCTTCGCATTCACGCTGTCATGGAACGAGTTCATCTACGCCTTGACGTTCATCCAGTCGTCCGAAAACAAGACTGTGCCGGTCGGCGTGCTCACCGAGCTGGTGCGCTCGGACGTCTATGAATGGGGGGCGCTGATGGCGGGAGCGCTGATCGGCTCGCTGCCCGTGGTCGTGCTCTATTCGTTCTTTGTCGAGCACTATGTTTCCTCGATGACCGGAGCCGTGAAGGAATAGCCGACATCGTGATTGGGTTCGGAGTATTCCCGGCGGCCGGGATGCCCAGGGGCAGGCACCCTGCCGGCCGAGGCTGCGGCGGGCTACTTGCCACAGTATTGATCATTGACGTTGGTGATTGCGTTGGCGTCGGGGCAGGCCTGCACAGCTTTGCGTGAGGAATGCGCGAGGTCCCGGGAGGGTGTCAGCTGCCGGTGTCGGACTTCGGCGCAAATGCGCGGTCGGCAATGCGTTCGATGAAAGCGACGACCCGTTCCGGCTCGACGAATTGCGGCATGTGGCCAAGACCCTCGACCGGCTCGAAATCGAGCCCGCTGATCTTTTCCATCACCGGCCAGCCATGGATATCGATGCCCAGCACGATGTCGGAAGCACCAAACAGAATGCCGGCCGGCATGGTGATCTCGCGATAGCGTTGCTCGATGCGGCCAAGATCCTGCTCGATGGCCACGACATCGGTCGACGTTGCGTAGAAATGGCTTGGCCGCAGCCCGCACCAGCCGCCGCCCTCGACCATATAGTCGGCCGGCATCGCCTGCGGCGCGAAGATGAAGGCCAGCGTGCGCTCTGCGTATTTGAAAGCCGCCGGGATCGCCACCGTATGAGCCATGATCCGGCGCCGCAGCGGCGACTTGACGTATAGCGGGCCGAACTTCTCGCGCGCGTCCAGCTCCAGATGGGTCAGCGGTGCCAGCAAGGCGATGCCGGAAATCGCCTCTGGATGCTCGACAGCCAGCGTCAGCGCGATGGCGCCACCCAGCGAATGGCCGACGACCAGAGGCTTTTCCAGCCCAAGCGCCTCAATAAAGCGCTGCACGATCTCGGCCTGCTCGGGCAGCCCTCCGCTAGCGCCCCCGGCCCGCACCGAATAGCCGGAACCCGGACGATCGAGCGCGATCAGCCGATAGTTCGGGCCGAAGCGTCCGAACAGCCTGTGGCGGAAATGATGAAGCTGCGCGCCAAGGCCGTGCAGGAAGACGATCGGCCGCCCCTCGCCCGTCTCGACATAATGGATGCGGTTGCCGTCGATCTCGATGAATTTACCGCTGGCCGGCACCAGCTTTTCGGCTTTCGCCGCAATCCGCCGCGTCGCCAGCAACGGATAGGCTGCCACGACGAGCGCCAGCAGAAGCAGCGCGCCGGGCAGCCATAGCAGAATCGATACCGGCATGTTCTTGCTCATGGCCCCAAACCGGCACGCAGCATCACCCGCCGAAGGGTCCACTGCAAGAGAGGTGGCACAGGTGGATCCGTCGTTTGGCGGCATTGCCGCCGGCCGTTCGCCGCGCTATCTCAGGCGACCCGTTGCCGGAGCCTGCCATGACCGAAATCGTCACCGCCGCCATGCTCGTCATCGGCGACGAGATTCTGTCCGGCCGCACCAAGGACAAGAACATCGGCCACCTCGCCGACATCATGACGGCGATCGGCATCGACCTGAAGGAAGTGCGCATCGTTGCGGACGAGGAAGACGAGATCGTCGCTGCGGTGAATGCACTGCGCGCCCGCTACAGCTATGTCTTCACCACCGGCGGCATCGGCCCAACGCATGACGACATCACCGCCGATTCCATCGCCAAGGCCTTTGGTGTGCCATGCGAATACGACGCCAAGGCCTACGCCCTGCTGGAGGCAAGCTATGCTGCCCGCGGCATCGAATACACCGAAGCGCGCAAGCGCATGGCGCGGATGCCGCGCGGGGCAGACCACATCGACAATCCAGTGTCGGTTGCGCCGGGCTTTCGCATCGGCAACGTCCATGTCATGGCCGGCGTGCCGGCGATTTTCCAGGCGATGCTCGACAATGTCGTGCCGACGTTGCGGGCCGGCACCAAAATGCTCTCGGCAACCTTGGAATGTCCGTTCGGCGAAGGCCTGATCGGCGGGCCGCTGGGCGACATCCAGAAGGCGCATCCGGACACGATCATCGGCTCCTACCCGAAATATGGCGACGGCAAGTTCTGGACGGAACTGGTGGTGCGCGCCCGCAGCCAGCAGGCGCTGGACTCGGCACGGGCCGACGTAGAGGCTATGGTGGCGAGCTTGACCAGGGCAAGCAGGGTGGGCTGATCGGCGGAGTGACGGAACCAAGCATCGCGCAGTGACGTTTGTCACGAGTGGGATCGCCGTAAGAAGTGAGGGATTGCCATGCGCTTCAAGACCATCGTCGCCATATTGCAGAACGAACAGGACGCCGAGCGCGTGCTCGACTGCGCGATCCCGCTGGCCAGCCGGTTCCAGAGCCATCTGATCGGCATCCATGCCGAGGCGCTGCCCGTGCCCTACACCTCGGCCACCGGCTTTCCGGACACCGAGTTCCTGCAGGTTTCGGCCGACATGAACCGGGAGCGGGCCGAGAAGTTGCAGGTCGCCTTTCACAAGCGCGTCGAGAATTCCGGCCTGTCGTTTGAGTGGCGCAGCCTCGAGAGTTTTTCCGGCGACAGTGCGCTGACCGGCATCTCGACCGTTCGCACCGCGGACCTGATCATCGCCGCGCAGCGCGAATCGGGCAGCGACCCGAGCGCCGACGTCGACACGCTGGTCTACGATGCCGGCCGGCCGGTGCTGGTGGTGCCGCATTCGGGTCCCCTCGTCACCAGCTTCAAGCATGTGCTGCTCGCCTGGAACGGCAGCAAGGAAGCCGCGCGCGCAGCCTTCGATGCCCTGCCCTTCATCATCGAGGCCGAGAAGACGGACATCGTCGTCATCGACCCGCCCGATACGCTCGACGAGGCGCCGGAAACGGCCGGCGCCGAGATCGCCGCCTCGCTGTCCAGGCACGGCGCGACGGTCAGCGTCTCGGTGCTGAGGTCCGGCGGCGCTTCCGTTGACGACATTATCCAGACCAGGGTCGCCGAGTCGGGTGCGGACCTGCTCGTGCTCGGCGCCTACAGCCATTCCTGGCTGCGCCAGCTGCTGTTCGGCGGCGTGACGCGGACGGTGCTGCGCACCGCACCGGTGGCGGCTTTCCTGTCGCGGTAAGTTCCTAGGGATACCACTGGCAGGACAATCGCTTTGCTGCGCCCTTGCCAAGGCCAAGCCTTTCCAGTTAATTCCGCGCGCATTCCATAGTGTCTGCGCGCGATGCGCGCTTTGCGGAGTGCGCGAAAGATGTCCCTGCCCGAAAAAGCCTTCCCGGTCTCCTGGGACCAGTTCCACCGCGATGCGCGCGCGCTCGCCTGGCGGCTTGCCGGCGCCAACAAGGGGCAATGGAAAGCGATCGTCTGCATCACGCGCGGCGGCCTGGTTCCGGCCGCCATCATATCGCGCGAGCTCGGCATCCGCATCATCGAGACGGTCTGCGTCGCCTCCTACCACGATTATACCAGCCAGGGGCAATTGCAGGTGCTGAAGGAGGTCACGCCGGCGCTGCTCGCCGATGACGGGGCCGGCGTGCTGATCATCGACGACCTCACTGACACCGGCAAGACGGCGGGCATCGTGCGCGCGATGATGCCCAAGGCGCATTTCGCCACCGTCTATGCCAAGCCGAAAGGCAGGCCGATGGTCGACACCTTCGTCACCGAGGTCAGTCAGGACACCTGGATCTATTTTCCCTGGGACATGGGCTTCACCTACCAGAAGCCAATCGCCGACGACCACGCCGGCTGATTCGCGCAAGGTGTTCCCTTCGGAATGCACTGGCGCACACTCTTGAAAAAGTGCCGTCGCGCACGATATTTCCTGAATCTACGCCTCTTGGCGTAGTTAACAAGTCGATATGAAGTTTTTTACTTTCATTGCTTATGATTAGCCGTAAGATTCACGAGACGGCAAATGATTCTGGGAGCTGGGGCAAGCTTCTCCGATGTTGACGAGGCCAACGACGCATAACCATCTGGCCGAAAGGGTCCGGCGACTCTTCGGTACGGCGCCGTGTCGCCTGCAGGTTGCGGCCTTGCCCTGGCGCGATAGCGGGCACGGCGTCGAAATCATGCTGATCACCAGCCGCGATACCGGCCGCTGGGTGCTGCCCAAAGGCTGGCCGGAAGCAAAGGAGCCGCTTTGCGAAGCGGCGGCGCGTGAGGCTGGGGAAGAGGCCGGGCTGCGCGGCACGATCTCGCATCATGAGGCCGGCCGCTATTTCTATGCCAAGGTGCTGGCGTCCGGCGAGGAAGTGCCGTGCGAGGTGCTGGTGTTTCCGCTGCAGGTCGACAAGGTCGCCGACCGGTGGAAGGAAAAGCGGGCCCGTATCCGCAAGTGGGTCAGCGCCGCCGAGGCGGTACGCATGGTCAACGAGCCCGACCTTTGCCAGATCATCGCCCATTTCGGTGCTGACCCGCATCGCTTCAACTGAGTCGGCACATGGCTTCTGAGTCGGCACGGCTCTTCGCTGCGGCGAAGGGCTTTCGAGCGTCGCCCGCACCAGGCTTGTCTCTGCAAAAACGGAAATCAGCGCGCTTCTGTCCCCGTTATCCACATATGTGACACACAAGATGTTGGGGTCATAAAAGCTACGCAAACGAATCCTTGACGCCGCAAAACGAGTCGCCTTTTATAGGCCATGCGCCCCTGTTGAGAGCGCGACCGGAAAAGTTTCGAGGCCGGTCTTTTTCCCGGAATATGTGCGTTTTGATCCGCGTTCCCGCCTGTTTACGAGGCCGGCGAATGCGTGGGATTTTGAAGCCTTGGGGGGCGAGAGGGGAGGATTGTCGGACTTGAATAAATTGTCTGTTAATACTATATTTAGTGTTTGCAGGTAGGTTCGTCGCTAGATAATGTGAAGTTCCCTCGACCGAGGGCGTTACAAAAAGTTTTCAGCTTTGAGGGACCCACAGGGTCCGTGAGCGCGTTGGACAGCGGCCTCGCAAGAGGTTCGACCGGCAGGGCGGCGGAGACTGTGATGATGAGAGCCGGCGGGTTTCGAACGCCGGCAGACGGCGGACATGCGCGTTTCGTCAAGAGGGCAGAAATCCTCTGGGAAAAGCGCTATATGTAGACAAAAGGGACCGGACCAATGCGCATCGAGCGTCGTTTCACCAAGCCAGGGCAATCAGCTTACGCGGAGATCGAATTCCGCAAGGCGCTTTCCGAGATCAAGAATCCGGATGGCTCGGTGGTGTTCCGCTTGGACAACATCGACGTGCCGGCGCAGTTCTCCCAGGTTGCCGCCGATATCCTGGCGCAGAAATATTTCCGCAAGGCTGGCGTCCCGGCACGGCTGAAGAAGGTCGAAGAGACGCAAGTCCCCTCCTTCCTGTGGCGCTCGGTCGCCGACGAGGCTGAATTGGCCAAGCTGCCGGAAGCCGAGCGCTACGGTTCCGAGACCGACGCCCGCCAGGTCTTCGACCGGCTTGCCGGTACCTGGACCTATTGGGGCTGGAAGGGCGGCTACTTCAAGTCGGAGGAAGACGCGCGCGCCTTCCGCGACGAGCTCGCCTATATGCTGGCCACCCAGCGCGTCGCGCCGAATTCGCCGCAATGGTTCAACACCGGCCTGCACTGGGCCTATGGCATCGACGGTCCGAGCCAGGGCCACTTCTATGTCGACCCGTTCACCGGCAAGCTGACCAAGTCGAAGTCTTCCTACGAGCACCCGCAGCCGCATGCCTGTTTTATCCAGGGCGTGCAGGACGACCTCGTCAACGAGGGCGGCATCATGGACCTGTGGGTGCGTGAGGCGCGCCTGTTCAAATACGGCTCCGGCACCGGCTCCAACTTCTCGTTCCTGCGCGGCGAAGGCGAAAAGCTGTCGGGCGGCGGTCGTTCGTCGGGGCTGATGAGCTTCCTCAAGATCGGCGACCGCGCGGCGGGCGCCATCAAGTCGGGCGGCACGACGCGTCGCGCCGCGAAAATGGTCATCGTCGACGCCGATCATCCCGATATCGAGGAATTCATCGACTGGAAGGTCAATGAGGAGCAGAAGGTCGCCTCGCTGGTCACCGGCTCGAAGATCGTCAAGAAGCATCTCGAAGCGATCATGAAGGCGTGCATCAACTGCGAAGGCAATGGCGACGACTGCTTCGACCCGGCGGTCAACACCGCGCTGAAGCGCGAGATCAGGGCGGCCAAGAAGGACGCGGTGCCGGAGAACTACATCTACCGCGTCATCCAGTTTGCAAAGCAGGGCTACACCTCGATGTCGTTCAAGACCTACGACACCGACTGGGATTCGGACGCCTATCTCACGGTTTCCGGCCAGAATTCCAACAATTCGGTGTCGCTGAAGGACGATTTCCTGCGCGCCGTCGAGCAGGACGGCGACTGGCATCTCACCGCCCGCAAGGACGGCAAGGTACTGAAGACGCTGAAGGCGCGCGATCTCTGGGAAAAGATCGGCTATGCCGCCTGGGCATCGGCCGATCCGGGCCTGCATTTCAACACGACGATGAACGACTGGCACACCTGCGCCTCGGCCGGTGCGATTCGGGCGTCCAACCCGTGCTCGGAATACATGTTCCTCGACGACACCGCCTGCAATCTGGCGTCGATCAACCTTCTGCCCTACCGCAACGCCGACGGCATGATCGACATCGCCGCCTACGAGCATACGGTGCGGCTGTGGACCATGGTGCTGGAAATCTCCGTCATGATGGCGCAGTTCCCGTCGAAGGAGATCGCCAAGCTTTCCTACGAATACCGCACGCTCGGCCTCGGCTACGCCAATATTGGCGGCCTGCTGATGACCTCGGGCATTCCCTATGATTCCGACGAGGGCCGCGCCATCTGCGCCGCTCTCACCGCGATCATGACCGGCACGGCCTATGCCACTTCGGCCGAAATGGCCGCCGAGCTCGGCGCCTTCCCCGATTATGACCGCAATGCGCAGAACATGCTGCGCGTCATGCGCAATCACCGCCGCGCGGCCTATGGCGAAAGGGACGGCTACGAGAAGCTTGCCGTCAACCCGGTGCCGCTGGTCGCCTCGGATCTCAGGCAGCAGGAACTTGCCGACCATGCCAAGGCCGCCTGGGACCGCGCCATCGAGCTCGGCGAGGAGCATGGCTATCGCAATGCGCAGGCAACGGTGATCGCCCCGACCGGCACGATCGGCCTGGTGATGGATTGCGATACCACCGGCATCGAGCCCGACTTCGCGCTGGTAAAATTCAAGAAGCTCGCCGGCGGCGGCTATTTCAAGATCATCAACCGCGCGGTGCCCGAAGCGCTGCGCACGCTCGGCTATTCCGAGGCCCAGATCGCCGAGATCGAGGCCTATGCCGTTGGCCACGGCAATCTCAACCAGGCGCCGGGCATCAATCCCGGCTCGCTCAAGGCAAAAGGCTTTACCGACGAAAAGATCGCAGCGCTCAATGCGGCGCTGAAGTCGGCCTTCGACATCAAGTTCGTCTTCAACCAGTGGACGCTGGGCGCCGACTGGGTGAAGGAGACGTTTGGCTTCACCGATGAGCAGCTCAACGATTTCTCGTTCGAGATGCTGCCGGCGCTGGGCTTTTCGAAGAAGGACATCGAGGCCGCCAACATCCATGTCTGCGGGGCGATGACGCTGGAAGGCGCGCCGTTCCTGAAGGCCGAACACCTGCCGGTGTTCGACTGCGCCAGCCCGTGCGGCAAGATCGGCAAGCGTTCGCTGTCGATCAACAGCCACATCATGATGATGGCGGCGGCGCAGCCCTTCATCTCCGGCGCCATCTCCAAGACCATCAACATGCCGAACGACGCGACGGTGGAAGACGCCAAGGGCGCCTATATGCTGTCGTGGAAGCTGGCGCTCAAGGCCAACGCGCTCTATCGCGACGGCTCGAAGCTGTCGCAGCCGCTCAACGCCTCGTTGCTTGCCGACGTCGAAGACGACGAGGACGAAGCCATCGAGCAGCTGATCGCCGCACCCGCCGCGCAGCGCGCCGTGCAGGTGACCGAGAAGATCGTCGAGCGCGTCGTCGAGCGTCTCTACCGCGACCGCGAGAAACTGCCGAACCGCCGCAAGGGCTATACCCAGAAGGCGGTCGTCGGCGGCCACAAGGTCTATCTCAGGACCGGCGAATTCGATGACGGCCGCCTCGGCGAGATCTTCATCGACATGCACAAGGAAGGTGCCGCCTTCCGGGCGATGATGAACAACTTCGCCATCGCCATCTCGCTCGGCCTGCAATATGGCGTGCCGCTCGAGGAATTCGTCGAAGCCTTCACCTTCACCAAATTCGAGCCGGCCGGCATGGTGCAAGGCAATGACGCCATCAAGAACGCCACGTCGATCCTCGACTATGTCTTCCGCGAACTGGCTGTCTCCTATCTCGGCCGCAACGACCTCGCCCATGTCGACCAGTCGGACTTCGACAAGACTGCGCTCGGGCGCGGCATCAACGAAGGCAAGGCAACGCCCTTCTCCAAGGGCCTGACCCGCGGCGCCTCGCCGGTCAAGCTGGTGTCGGGCATGGGCGCCGAGCCGAAAGGCTTTGCGGGTTCCGGCTCCGGAACTCCGGCCCGCACCGCCCCGACCGCCTTCTCCGGCTCCAACGTGCTGACGCTGAAGCCGGCCAGCGACGAAGCCATCGCCTACAAGCGCGACTACGAGGAGCGCGCCAGGGAACTGGTCGAGGACATCGTCTACGCGGAAGCCTCCGACCCGACGGAGCTGTTCACCGATGAGGCCGCGAAAGAAGCAGCCGAAGCCAAAGCGCTCGCCGCCAACCGGCGCCAGCAATCATTGATGCAGGGCTACACCGGCAACGAATGCTCGGAATGCCACAACTTCACGATGGTGCGGAACGGCACTTGCGAGAAGTGCGATACGTGCGGGGCGACGAGCGGGTGTAGCTGAACTGTTGTTATGAACTCAAAAACCCCACCCTCTACCGGCGTGTATCGCACGACTCCCTTCGGACAACTTTGTTCCGAAGGGCGGACTGCGATGACAATGACTAGGCCTGAATTGGCTAAATTGGTGGGAACGAGTCCTCTTGATATTTCCCGCATCGAACGCGGGGAAAAAAATCCATCTGCCCACTACGTGATTTTAGTCATGGACATACTTGGACTTGATAAGAACGAAGTTGAAATAGCGCTGTCAATGCAAGATCCAACATACAAACTGACACGAGTTACCCAATCTCGATACGGTGCTCAATCATGAACGATGTTTTTGTAAGCAAGGCTGCCTCGGCAAACAAAATTCGATTGTTGGCCGAATGGGTTCGCACCAAATTTTCAATCCACGAAAACCAGGATTTTGACGTAATTCGCTTTATAGAGCTTGATTTGCCTAGGATTTTCCCAGGCCTCCAAACCCATATCGAGGCGGACGAAAAGATGGGGCTAGCCCGGGCATTCATCTCGGCCGACCCACTCGGCTTGGTTGTTTCGGAGAGCATTTATGAGGGGGCCTCGAACGGGTGTATGTTTTCCGCCGAAATAATCCTTCACGAGGTGGGGCATCTTTTTTTACACCACAAATATGCAGCTCTTGGTCTGAATAGTGCCTCTGGACCTTACGAAGAGAGAATTAAGGAGGCCGGCTTAGCCCACAGCGCTGAATGGCAAGCAACAATTTTTGCGCTTTGTTTTCTGTATCCTTTCTCAACTTTAAAAAAAGTTCAAATAGCTTCCGAGGTTTCCAGGTCTTATAAAATAAGTCAAAGTCAGGCGAACCGTGTCCTAAAGCACATCAATAGACTTAAACTTCGCCAAAACAGCACTGATACGGCGACGGATAAAATTTGGCTATGCACAATAACCGGATCGTTGCCGATAAATAATAAGCATAATTCAACATCGAAGCTCAGGTCACAGCTGCTGTTATTTTTTGGGAAAATCAGAACTACACGGAATTTTAGGCGGTCGCCAGCAGCATCACATGGGGATGACATGTTCGGGCACGGAAACACTGCATGAGGAGCGGTTCGATTTGAGATGCCGCGCCGAGGCAGCAGAGGCCATAAACTCGCCGCCGACTGTCGCGCCAAATCGCTACTCTAGCGCTACACTCGGCAACTCCTGCCCCGATGCCAGAATGGCGCGTTCCGATGGGTTAAGCGATATTCTGTCGGCTCGCCCTTGGTGTTCTGGTCGAAAAAACGCCTAGGAAACGGAGAACTGGAATGGGAAAGAAACCGGGAACGAGCACGGGCAACAAGGGCGGCATCTTTCAACAGGTGGGGCCGAAGGGCGGAAGGCAACCCAACTTCGCAACGGTAGCTGACAATAAACCGCTGCCCCCAACAACAAAGCCTAATTCAACCTGGGCACCTATGAAGGTCACGCCGGACAGCAAGCGATAGTTTGTCCGGTTCAAGGCGCGCGATGAATATTCTCGGCATAGAACTCGAGTCGAATAGGCTGAACTACGTCCTCCTCGTTGGCGAAGGAGACGAGTTTGAAGTGGCCCAATTCAACCGTCTGGTGCTGACGGACACTCGCTCCCGGGAGTCTCTCCGCTCCTTTCATGATGCAACGAAAACAATGTTCAATGGAACCAAGCCAGACATTATCGGCGTAAAGGACAAGCCCGAGTCAGGCCGCTTGCGAGCCGGTGCGGCCGCCCTGAAGATGGAGGGCATCATGCTTGCTTGTGCGACATGCGACGTCGATTTCGTTTCTGGGAAGCGGATCAACGCCTGCGAAAACCGCGAGGGCCTCAAGGTGTACCTTCAGCCAGCATTTAAGGCTGCGGTTGCCGCCGTCCGTAAGCTGGCGACCGCCTGACCATATGGAAGACCTGCCCGAGGAGTTGCAGGCGGCCCTCCGCGATCTCGAACGAGACTATGAGGGTTTTGACTTTCATCCGGTCGGGAATAATGGATACTTGGTATTCGCGAGAAATCGCATATCGGGCATAGCTGTTGCGATAAAATTCTACTATGGGGCTCCTGGCGAACGGCGACACGACGAGCCTAAACTTCTCGCGTCGATCCAATCGCCAAACGTGTTACCCATCATTGATGCTCGCAATCTCTCGAGCGAATGGGCATTCTTTCTCACCAAGCGTTGTGGTGATGGCGACCTTGACCATTACATGCAAGGTCGGCCTTCCGCTCGTCGGGCTATCGACGTCGCACTAGGCGTCTGCGCTGGAGCTAGCGCCATCCATGCCAGCGGCTTGATCCACCGGGATCTGAAACCTGCCAACATTGTCTCGGATGGCGGTATTCCCCTGATAGCCGACTTCGGAAGCGTCAGGCGACTGGCTGAGGGACAAGCAGACTTACCAGCGTCGGGGCATAGCGCCCTCTATCGTCCACCTGAATCTTTCGAAACTGGACGATACAGCTTCTTGGGTGACGTTTATCAGATTGGGTTGGTGACTTATCAGCTTCTCGGTGGCAGCCTTCCGTACGATCCGATGGCATATTTCAGCAAGAAGAATTTGAAAGAATACGATGAACTGTCCGACGACGTTCAGAGATCGCAGTTCCAGGACGGCGTGATCCATCGACGTGCTGCAGCAGGGGAACTCATGGATTTGAGAAGCCTGCCACCGTGGGTACGGGGTGTCGCAAAGAGTGCCCTTCGTTCTATGACTCATCCTGATGTCGGCCAGCGGCTCAAGAATGCCGCCGATGTCGCGGCGGCCCTCACTCGCGTACGAGCCGATACGCTCGATTGGCAATGGGTCGATAATGTTGCAAGGCTTGAGCTTGCAGACCGCATCATAGAACTCCGACCCACCGCCAACGGGCTTTATGAACCGCTGCAAGCGAAGGAAGGCCTGTTTCGGCGTATACCGTCGACGCTCAATGCGCCGCTTGGTGCATTGGTTGCCCGGGTAGTCTGATCAGCTTGGAGCCGACCGCCCTCATTCCGCCTCGGCCACCATCTGCCGTCCGCCAGTCCAGTCGCGCCAAGCCCTCTCGTCGCCGTGGAACACGTTGAGGTCGATGCGGCCCCTTACCCCGTGCGACGGGCCGGAGCCGAAATATTGCCAGAACAGCCATTTGCGGCCGGGATAGACCATTCACAGATACGCCAGGAACAGCATCCTCAAGCAGTTCAGTCTGAAGGAACGATGACATGCGTTACGCGGTGGTGATTGAAAAAGCCGGAAACAATTTTTCCGCTTATGTTCCGGATCTGCCCGGCTGCATCGCCACCGGTGCGACGGTGCCCGAGGTTGAAGCCGAAATTCGTGACGCAATACGCTTTCATATCGAAGGCCTGCGGGCCGATGGACTGGATGTGCCCAAAGGGGTCAGCCTGGCGGAATATGTAGAGGCGTAGAAGGTGCGATCTCCCCTTCTCCCCTTGTGGGAGAAGGTGGCCTCGCGAAGCGAGGTCGGATGAGGGGTGCTCCAGCTTGGCACCGGCGGCGCTCCGTCCAACACCCCTCAACCGTCTCGGCGCTCCGCGCCGAGCCACCTTCTCCCACAGGGGGAGAAGGGGAGAGCGCGCTACCGCCAAGGCTGCAAACTCTCGTCCCGTACGTAGGCGATGATGGTATCGCAGACGGCGTTCAGATCCCGCAGCACGTCATCGTTCCAGAAGCGCAGCACGCGAAAGCCCCTCGCCTTCAATTCGGCATCCCGCTCCCGATCATAGCCCGAATCCGCGTGCTGGCTGCCGTCGATCTCGACAATCAGCCTGCCCTCGGCGCAAACGAAATCGGCGATGAACCGGCCGACCGGGACCTGACGCCGGAATTTGATGCTGTCGAGCTTGCGTCCGCGCAGCTCATGCCACAGGCGGTCTTCCGCCTCGGTCGGCTCGCGTCGCATAGAGCGGGCGAAACGACGCTTGGTCGGCGCGACGGGCTGGTGCGGCATGGGACGAGGGTATCCAATCTGGGCATGACGTCCAAGGAATTTGAGACCAAGTGTGGAAAACCGAGCGCTATCCCTTCTCCCCTTGTGGGAGAAGGTGGCCTCGCGAAGCGAGGTCGGATGAGGGGTGTTCCAGCTTGGCACCGACGCACTCCGTCCAACACCCCTCAACCGTCTTGGCGCTGCGCGCCAATCCACCTTCTCCCACATGGGGAGAAGGAAGAAGCTGCCGCGCTACTCCGCCTCGGCCACCATCTGCCTTCCACCAACCCAGTCGCGCCACGCCCTCTCATCACCATGGAACACGTTGAGGTCGATGCGGCCTCTTACGCCGTGCGACAGGCCGGACCCGGAATATTGCCAGAACAGCCATTTGCGCCCGGGATAGACCTTTGATGGGTGCGCCGCCACGGCGCGCAGCCAGAACGGATAATCGGGGAAGGCGCCCCTGAGATTGTCACGGTAGAAGTCGGGCGCGGTGTAGATGATTGGGCGCTGGCCGTAGTGGCGCTCGAGCTTGTCCATGAACACCTGCATCTTCTCCAGCACCTTTTGCCGCGATGGGCGGCGCTTGCAGCTGGAGTCGCCGTTCCACTCGACGTCGATCACCGGCGGCAGCGCACCCTCGACCCTCGGCACGTTGCGGATGAACCAGTCGGCCTGCTCGCCGGCGGTCCGGCACCAGTAGAAGAAATGATAGGCGCCGCGTTTCAGGCCGGCGGCATCGGCACTGCGCCAGTTCCTGGTAAACATCGGGTCGAGATGATCGCCCCCGTCAGTCGCCTTGATGTAGGCGAAATTGGCGCCCTGGGCACGCAGCTTTCCCCAGTTCACATTGCCCTGCCAGCGCGAGACGTCGACGCCGTGGACGGCGAGACGCCTCGGCGAGGATGCCTTGCCGAAATTGATCGGCTTGGCATCGCGAAAACCATAGCGCGTGACCGGCTCGGCAAGCATTGCTGGCGCTGCGCGTGTCAGCCGCCTCGGCGGCGATACCAGCGCGATCACCTCGGCCGGCGGCTCGACGCTTTGGTCGGGCTCCGCCATGGCGACCGGCTGTTCGTCCTGCTCCTGTTCCGCGAAGGCGGGCGCAGCATCAGTTTTCGCAGCAGATGCCACCGGCGCGGGCGGCCGCACAACCGAGCTGGTCGTCTCGCTGGACGGCACTTGCAGCGCATCGACGCCGGATGTCGATGTGCAGCCGGCAAGGCACAGCGCTGCGATCGAAAAGATGACGACGCCTGATAACCGCATCTGGACCTGTACGCAAAACACAACAGACCGAAGGCAGGACAACGCCGCCGGACAAACCAAGCTGGATTCCTAACAAGAAACTACCAACAAAGTTTGAATCGAATTGTTAGGGCTTTGCAGCGAGACGTTGGCCGGGCGGAGGTGTGCTATCCCTCCAATGTTCGCCCACGTCGCTGCCTCGGCTTGACAACGCACGGCATGAGATTAGTCTCCACTAATCTTACAGTGTAAGTTCATACTTGGGAGGAAGTCATGCAGCCCGCCGCCCTGTCGGAATTGCAGCCCGCAATCCCGCCGGAGCCACGCTCGCCCGCCATCGGCGTCGACGAGATACCTCGCAACCTCAGTCGCGCCATCGAACGCGCCGAGGTCAATGCGTGGCTCGACCTCTATCGCGCCGCGCCGTCAGACTTTGCCGCAAGGCAAGGCCTTGCCATCGCCGAAGATGGCGATCTCGTCTGGACCACCTGCACGACGATCCCGTTCATCCATTTCAACTGTGTCAAAAATTTCGGCGTCGAGAGCGCGGCCACCGAGAGCCGGCTCGACGCGCTTCTGGCGCATTATCGCGACGCCGGCATTCTGCGGCCCTGGTTCTACACCAACCCACACACCGAGCCCGCGACGCTCAGCTGCTGGCTCGAGGCGCGCGGCCTGCAACGTCAGGGCGGCTGGGAACGCATCTTTCGCGACGCCACGCCATTGCCCGCTGAGCCGCTTTTCCCGACGGAGGATGTCTCGGTCGAGCGGGTGACGCCGGCAACGGCAAGGGAATGGGCTGGGTTCATCGACAGCCAATATCGGTTGCCGACCTCACCGTGGTTGCTGGCGCTGGCCGGCCGACGCGGCTGGCATCATTACATGCTGCGGCGGGAAGACGCGGTGGTGGCGGTGCGCTCGATGTTCATCGGCGCCGACGGCATGGCCTGGAGCGGCATCGACGCGCCGGTGCCCGGCATCATGGCGCCGAGCTTCGACCTCGATGCAATGCTCGGCGAAGCGATGGTGCGCGACGGACTTGCGGCCGGTGCAAAACTGTTCGTGGCCGATATCGAGGCGCCGCGAGCCGAACGTGACGGGCCAGCCTACCGCAACTATGCACGCCTCGGCTTCAAGCTTGCCTATTTCCGCAGCCATTACAGCTATTTGCCGGCAAATTCCGGCTGACCGCTTCAAGACCCTAGCTGCACAACCACAGCTTGTGACAGGTCGTGGCCATCAGGTGGGCCGGCGGTACAAAGCGATCGTTGACCGGCGCATCATCGTCTACCCGGCGGACCTTTTCTTCGAGCAACGTGCGAAGTTGTGCCGGTTGCACGCGGTCGCGCTCCATTACCAGCTTGATCATCGGATCGCTCAAGAGTTCATCCAGGGTGTTGATGCTGTCGTTCATCCGTCGCCTCCTCGACTGCCTGCCCGCACGCCGATAGATAGGCAGCAATGATGGCCCGCCAATGACGCTTTGCCGGCTATCTCGTGTCGCTTCGGATTAAATTTTGTCCAGATTCCACCTCAAGCCGGAGGTGGCGCGCCTTCAAACTGCGGCAGGCCGTCGTCGATCTGCACCCAGGGCTGCTTCGAGGCGGTCCAGATATGCATCTCAGGCCTGAACAACGAGGGATCATCGAGCGAGCCGGTGGTGATGCCGATAATGCCGGCGGAATCGCGCCGGGAAAACATCGTCGTGCCGCAGCGCGGGCAAAAGCCGCGCTTGAGATCGGGCGAGGAATTCACCGTCGCCAGCGGTCCGTCGACCGTCACATCATCGATGCGGAACAGCACGCGCGCGTTGAAGGCGGCACCCAACGCCTTCTGGCACAACCGGCAATGGCAGACGCGCTCATTGATCGGTGCCGCCTCGGCGCGGTAGCGCACCGCGCCGCACAAACACCCGCCCTGATATCTTGCCATCACCCGCGTCCCTGCCCTGTGAGGATAGGCGGCATACCTATCGATAGGCGTGGCAGCGTCAATTGAAAAGCTTTGATGGCGCCATCTATAGCTGTGATGCGGCCAATACACGATTGGCCGATGCGCCGGGCCAAGGCCCCATGGGCGAAATGCCGGCCATCTCGCGGAAGACGGCCGGCAGACAATTGACTGGGCGTCAGTTCGTTTCGTTGACGACCTCGTCCCAGGTCTTGACCTTGGTCTGGCCATTGAGGAACGGCAGCGCGGCAGCTGTCAGTTCCGGCGCGAAGAACACATCGTAGTGGGTGCGGTTCGGCACGATCGCCAGGCGGTTCTGCGACAGGTTCTCGCGCATCCAGCCGGCGTCCTTCAATCCGCCGCCGAGCATCTGGAAGAATTTGATCTCGTGCTCGGGCCGGTACATATCGCTGTCGCCGAACACCAGCATCACCGGCATTTTCAGCTTCGGCACGTCGGCGGAATAATCGTAGTCCTTGCGCATATAGGCGCCAAGTTGATCGAGCAGTTTCGGAAAATCCTCCGGATGCGGCGCAACCGCGACGTAGGATTTGTACATCGGCGTGTCCTTCATCATGTCGGCCATCGCCGCGCCGACCTGTGCCTGCTGGCCACGCATCTCGGCATAGAAGCCGTCCGCGGCATAGCCGGTCGAGACCAGCACCAGGCGGCGCACCGCTTCAGGCTGCTGGACGGCCATGCGGAAGGCGACGCCGCCACCCAGCGAATAACCCATCACGTCGACCTTGTCGTAGCCGAGTGCCTTGACGATCGCCGCCATGTCGTCGCCCATCGCCTCCAGGCTGAGCGGCCGGTCGCCGAGTGCGGTGCGGCCATGGCCCTGCAGGTCAACGCCGATGACGGTGCGGTCTTCGGCAAGTTTTGGCAGGATCGGCGCGAACATGTCGGTCGTGCCGAGGCCGCCATGCAGCAGAAGCAGCGGCTCGCCCTTGCCGTAGACGGCGTAATAATAGTTCAGGCCGTTGATCGGCAGCAGGCCGGATTTTTCCGGCGTCGGCAGTGTTGCGGTTGCGGTCGTCATGGCGGGCTTGGCCTCCTCTGCGTTGATGGTGCCCGGCGCGGCAAACAGCGCGGCGGCCGAGGCGAAAATGGCGAAAAATACCGATCTGGACACGTCAGTCTCCCTCTCCCGTTTGCATCAAAGTCGCTGTGCGACCTCCTCGAGCTGTTCGGCGCACTGGCCCCAGCCGTCGTGAAAACCCATTTTCTCGTGCTGTTCGCGGTCGGCGACCGACCAATGCGCGACGCGGGCAATGTAACGGGTCTTGCCCTCGCCCTCGTCCTCGAAGGTCAGCATGACCGTCATGAACGGCTTTTCGGACGGCTCCCACGCCTTCGTATAGGCATCGGTGAAGACGAGCTTTTTGCCCGGTACGACTTCGAGGAAGATGCCTGGATTCGGGAACTCCTTGCCGTCGGGATCGGCCATGACGACAAGGGTGGAGCCACCGGTCCGCACATCCATTTCGGCGTGCGGCGTCGTCCACGGCTTCGGCGAGAACCATTGCGTCAACAGCTTTGGCTCGGTCCAGCAGCGATAGACGTTCTCGTGCGGCGCATCGATGATGCGGGCGAGAACCAGCTCGCGATCGGAGTTGGGGGCGATGTCGAGCTTGGTGGTCATGATGTTTCCTCACACGTCGGTTTTGGCTTCCGTGTCTAGGACGAACCGACAAGACGCAAGCCGACACGGTCCGCGAAAAAATCCGCGGGACAGGAGATTCGAACGACGGAAATAAGTGGCTTCAGTGGCGCTTGGCTTGGACGAGGTAGGCGTCGATCTCGGTCTCGCCGAGCCACTTGGCCGCTTCCAGCCGATGCAACCCTTCGACCAGGATATGGCGCTTGCCGTCATGGCGCACCTGGATCGGCATCTTCATGCCGTTTTCCAGAATGTCCTCGGCCAGATGGCGGACGGTTTCGGGATGCAGCGTCTTCTTGCGCGCCGTCGGCACGTAGATATCGTTGACCCTGACCTTTTGCACTCTCAGCATATCGGCTCCCGTGGCGGACAACGCCGCCCTTTGTGAGATAGTCTGTTTGTCAGGCAAGGCCAAGTGAGCAACCCGGCAATGGCTGGCCCGATCGTTTCCAATTGACGCTTGGCCGGCGGATGGCCGAAATGGCGGCCTTCGACCTTAGCGGTGTCCATGAACCATCCGCCGACCGAGTTTCCCGATTTCGGACTGACGCCGGAGCAGCGACGCCAGGCGGTGCGCAGCCATTACTGGGAATGGCCCGGTATGGATGGCAGGCGCGGCGAAATCTGGTGCTACAGCGACCGTTTTTCCTATCGCCCCGGCGAGATGGTGGCGCTGCATGTCAGTTCGACGGCCGCCGGTTTCGGCATCGCAATCATCCGCGACGGCGGCGCGGAAACGACAATGTTCGAAAGGACCGGGATTGCGGCGCGCTGGCAAGATACGCCGGATCAATGTTCGGTCGAAGGCTGCGGCTGGCAAGCGTCGTTCGAGTTTCGCATCGGCGACGACTGGCCATCCGGCGCCTATCGCGTCACGCTTGAAGCGGACGGTCGCGACGGCAAGCCGATCCGCTGTCATCACCTTTTCATCGTCTCGCCGCAGCCCGGCAAGAAACCCGGCCGCGTGCTGCAGGTGGCTGCCACCGGCACCTGGCTCGCCTACAATACATGGGGCGGTTCCAACCATTACGAAGGCATCACCGGGCCAGGCCGGGACCAATATGCACGAATGGTGTCGACCCAACGGCCGTGGTGCCGCGGCTTCGTCGTGCTGCCCAGGGACGCGCCGCGCGTGCCGCTCGAAGTCGCCGTGCCGCCGAAAACCGTGCCGCGCTATCCGCATATGGAATGGGCCTTTGCTACCGGCCATTCGAAGAAATACGCCTCGTCCGGCTGGGCAAGCTACGACAGCCATTTCTTCCGCTTCGCCGAGCGTGCCGGCTACGCCGTCGATCTCGCCAGCCAGCACGATCTGCATTTTTCGCCCGACATTCTCGACGGCTATGACTGCGTCGTCTTGGTCGGCCACGACGAATATTGGACCTGGGAAATGCGCGATGCGGTCGACACCTATGTCGAGCGCGGCGGTCATGCGGCGCGCTTTGCCGGCAATTTCATGTGGCAGACCAGGCTGGAGGACGAAGGCCGCCGGCAAGTCTGCTACAAATACCGCGCCCGCGCCGAAGACCCGGCCTATCGCGGCGGCGATGTGAGGCGCGCCACCAATTCCTGGGAAGCGCCGGAAATCGGCCGGCCGGGTGCGGCGACCTTCGGGCTTAACGCGACAAGAGGCGTCTATGCCGGCTGGGGCGGCTGCGCGCCGCGCGGCGTGCGCGGCTTTCCGGTCTACCGGCCGGAGCATTGGGCGTTTGCCGGCACCGGCATCTACTATGGCGATCTGCTCGGCGCCGACAGCCATGTCTATGGCTACGAGGTCGACGGGCTCGATTTCGAGATCCGCGGCGGCCTGCCCTACCCCAAGCCCGACAGCGGTGCACCGGACGGGCTGCAAGTGCTGGCCGTCGGCATGGCGAGCCAGGTCGAGGAAAGCGCCGACATTGCGTTCGAGGACCAGTTTCTCGGCGACGAGGACGGACGCTTCACCGCCGAGACGCTGTTCGGCGAGGCAAGCGATGCCAACCTCGACAAGGTCAAACGCGGCAACGGCATGATCGTCAATTTCCCGCGCGGCAAAGGCGAGGTGTTTCACGCCGGAAGCTGCGAATGGATTGCCGGCCTGCTAAGGCAGGATGCGATGGTCGAGCGCGTCACCAGAAATGTCCTCGACCGCTATCTTGGAAAGCCATGACATGTTGAAGTCTCCTGCCCCGGAAACTCGCGAAGCCTCGCATCTGTTTTATCTATCCAGCGTGCGCCGGCCGCTGATCGACCGCGCCGAAGGCATCTACATGTGGACGCAGGATGGCCGCCGCTTCATCGACGGATCGAGCGGCCCGATGGTCGCCAATATCGGCCACTCCAATCGCAACGTGCTCGACGCGATGAAACGGCAGATGGACCGCGCCACCTTCGCCTACCGCCTGCATTTCGAGAACGAACCGGCAGAGGAGCTCGCGCGGCAGCTGGCGGCTAAACTCCCCGAGAGCCTGGACCGCATCTTTTTCGTCTCCGGCGGCTCGGAAGCTACGGAATCTTGCATCAAGCTGGCGCGGCAATGGGCGGTTGCCACCGGCCAGGCCAGCCGCTGGAAGGTGATCACGCGCTTTCCGTCCTATCACGGCGGCACGCTTGGTGCGCTCGCCGTCACCGGCGACGATGCGCTGGCCGAAAATTTTACGCCGATGATGCAGGTCATGCCGACCGTGCCGGCGCCCATCGCCTGGCGCGACCGCGACAATCTCTCGATGGAACAGCGCGGCATCCGCTACGCCGACATGCTGGAGGAAAAGATCCTCGCCGAGGGACCGCAGAGCGTGCTCGCCTTCATCATGGAGCCAGTCGGCGGCGCTTCCACGGCAGCACTTGTGGCGCCGGACAGCTATTATCCGCGCATCCGCGAGATCTGCGATCGCTACGGCATCCTGCTCATCCATGACGAAGTGATGAGCGGTGCGGGTCGCACCGGAAAATTCCTCGGCGGCGATCACTGGAACTGCAGGCCCGACATCGTTGCGCTATCGAAGGGGCTGGGCTCGGGCTACGCGCCGCTCGGCGCGCTGGCGGCACCGATGCGGCTGGTGCAGCCATTGCTCGCATCGGGCGGCTTTCAGCACGGCCATACCTATGCCGGCAACCCGCTCGCCTGCGCCGCCGGGCTCGCCGTACTCGGTGAGATGGACCGCCTCGACCTAATAGCCAACGCGGCTGTCATGGGCGACCTTTTGATGGACGAACTAAAGGGATTGGCCAAGCGGTTTCCATTCATCGCCGATGTCCGCGGCAAGGGCCTGCTCACCGGTGCCGAAATGGTCGCCGATCCCGACACTTTGAGGCCGATCGAGCCCGCGAAAAAGGCCACCCAGCGCCTGCTCGACCTCGCCTATGAGCGCGGTCTGATCATCTACGGACGCAAGGTCAAGGGCGGTGTCGACGGCGACAATTTCATGGTCGCGCCGCCGATGATCGTCACCGCCGCGCAGATCGGCGAGATCGTATCCATCATCGGCGACTCGCTCGAAGTGCTGGCCGGCGAGCTCGACCTGCCGGTCGAAGGTTGAGGCGACCATGGCACCGCGAAAAGTCATTATCACCTGCGCCGTCACCGGGTCGGTGCATACGCCGTCGATGTCGCCGCATCTGCCTGTGACGCCGGACCAGATCGCCGCAGATGCAATCGCCGCCGCCGAGGCCGGCGCCGCGATCCTGCATCTTCACGCCCGCGACCCTAAGGATGGGCGGCCGACCGCCGACCCCGAGGTGTTCATGCAGTTTCTGCCGCGCATCAAGCAGGCGACCGATGCAGTGATCAACATCACCACCGGCGGCTCCTCGCTGATGACGCTCGACCAGCGGCTGGCCGCGCCGCTCAGGGCCGAGCCGGAAATGTGTTCGCTCAATATGGGCTCGATGAATTTCGCGCTGTTCCCGATGCTCGACCGGCCGCGCGAATGGCAGCACGAATGGGAGCCGAAGCTACTCGAGGCCACCCGCGACACGATCTTCAAGAACACCTTTGCCGATATGGAGACGGTGCTGGAAAAGCTTGGGCGCGGCTGCGGCACGCGTTTCGAATTCGAGTGCTACGATGTCGGCCATCTCTATTCGCTTGCGCATTTCCGCGACCGCGGGCTGGTGTCGGGACCATTGTTCATCCAGTTCGTTTTCGGCATATTAGGTGCCATCGGCGCCGACCCCGAAAACCTGATCCACATGAAGCGCATCGCCGACAAACTGTTCGGCGCCAGCTACCAATTTTCGGTGCTGGCCGCCGGACGCCACCAGATGCCGATGATCTCGATTGCGGCGGCGATGGGCGGCAACGTCCGCGTCGGGCTGGAGGACAGCCTTTACGACGGGCGCCAGTTCGCCAAGTCCAATGCCGATCAGGTGCGCCGTATCCGCAGCGTGCTGGACGGGCTGTCGCTGGACGTTGCGACGCCGGCCGAGGCGCGGCAGATGCTGGCGCTCAAGGGCGGCGACCGCGTGGCGTTCTGATGGTTGCGCTCCGGCACACCCCCCTCTGGCCTGCCGGCCATCTCCCCCTCAAGGGGGGAGATCGGCAGCTTCGATCTCGCTGCCCACCCTGCAACGTTGGTGAATGGCGAAACCCGGCGCGACATCCAATCTCCCCCCATGAGGGGGAGATGTCCGGCAGGACAGAGGGGGGTGCCTGGGCGCCCTGCCTGCCGTGAGTACGCCATCAACAAGCGTACTTATCCGGCCCGGCACCGTCGAGGACGTCGAAACCATCCACGCCGCGCTCTTACGGCTCGGCGCGCATGTCGGCGCACATCAGGAGATCACCTCGACAGCTCAGGATCTCCGCACCTATGGCTTTGGCGAAAAGCCTGCCTTCTCGACCTTGATCGCCGAAGTCGGTGGCGAATTTGCCGGGCTGTGCCTCTATTTTCCGATCTTCTCGACATGGATGGGCCGGCCCGGCGTCTATGTGCAGGACCTCTACATCGAGGACCGGTTTCGCGGCCGCAGGATCGGCGAGCGCCTGCTGCGCCGGGTCGCGGCGCAATGCCGCAAAGACGGCGGCGTTTACCTCAGGCTGTCCGTCGACACCGACAACGAGACGGCCAAGGCTTTTTACGAACGGTTGGGCATTGGCTGGTCAAGCTACGAGCAGGTGCAAAAGATCGTCGGCGAGGCCTTTTTCGCCTTTGCCGAGGCACCGGAGGAGCCAACATGAAAGCCTTCTATGCCGAAGAACAGAAGCGCCACGACCCGAAGGCGTTCCTCTCAAGCGGCGCGCCGCAGCCCAATCCGGAAAAGCCGGAACGGGTCGAGCGATTGTTAGCCGGCGCAAAGGCTGCCGGCTGCACGATCGAACGGCCGCGGGATCACGGGCTCGGCCCGATTGCCGCGGTGCATACGCCGGAATATCTCGATTTCCTTCACCATATCTTCGCGCGCTGGCAGCGCATCGAGGGCGCCTCGGCCGAGGTCATCCCCAACATCCACCCGATCGCGCGGAACGGCTCCTATCCGGCCTCGGCGGTCGGCCAAGCCGGCTACCACATGGCCGACACCGCCTGCCCGATCTCCGGGGAGACGTGGCAGAGCGCGCTTTGGAGCGCCTGGAGCGCGGTTGAAACCGCCGAGGCGGTGATGTCGGGAGCGCCGGCCGCCTATGCGCTGTGCCGGCCGCCCGGCCATCACGCCTTTGCCGATGTCGCCGGCGGCTTCTGCTTCATCAACAATTCGGGGGTCGCCGCACAGGTTCTGCGCAAGCAGGCGGCGCGGGTGGCGATCCTCGATGTCGACCTGCACCACGGCAACGGCACGCAAGGCATCTTCTATGCCCGGCCGGACGTGCTCACCGTGTCGCTGCATGCCGACCCGGTGCGGTTCTATCCGTTTTTCTGGGGCTATGCCGACGAGCGCGGCGAAGGCGCCGGCCTCGGCTACAATCTCAACCTGCCGCTACCGCGCAAATCCGGCGATGCGGCTTTCCTCGAAGCGCTGACGGCAGCGTTCCAGCGCATCAACGCCTTCTCGCCCGATGCGCTTGTGGTGGCGCTGGGGCTAGACGCCTTCGAAGGCGATCCGTTCGGCGGGCTGTCGGTGAGCACGCCTGGTTTTTCGCGCATTGGCGAGGCGATCGCCGGGCTCGGCCTGCCGACGGTCATCGTCCAGGAAGGCGGCTATCTCTGCGACGAGCTCGGCGACAATCTCACCGCTTTCCTCACCGGTTTTGGCGGCGCCCACAAGCGATGATCCGCCCGCGAGGCCCGCTCAGGATCGTTCCTGCCTCAGCATGGCGACAACGCGGTGCACGCTCTCCAGCGTCTCGTCGATCTCGGCTGAAGTGTTGTAATGAGCGATGCCGATGCGCACCACGCCCTGCTCGGCCGGAATGCCGAGCTGGTGCACGATCTCCCAGGCGTAGTTGTGGCCGGACCACAGGAAGATGTTTTCCGCATTCATCTGCCGCACGATCGTCTCCGGCACGATGCCTTCGACAGTGAACGACACCGTCGGCACACGCTCATTGATCCGCTTCGGATCAGTGATGCCGTGGATGGTCAGGCCGGCAATATCCGACAGACCGTCGATCAGCTGTTGCGCCAGCGGGTTCTCGTAAGCGATTGAAACTTCGAAGGCTTTGGCGATTTTCCGTCGGCGCGACGCTTGCTCGCCGGCTGCTGCGCCCAACTCGGCAAAATAATCGACAGCCGCCGACAGGCCGGCCATCAATTCAATTTGCGGCGTGCCGAGCTCGAAGCGCTCCGGCAAGGCATTGGACGAGCAGCGGCATTTATACGGCTGCAGCACATCGACGACGTCCAGCCTGCCCCACAAAATTCCCATATGCGGGCCGAAGAACTTGTAGGCCGAGCAGATCAGAAAATCGCAGCCAAGGTTTTGGACGTCGATCAGGCCATGCGGCGCGAACTGGACGGCATCGACGTAGACCAGCGCACCAGCCTGCCTCGCGATACGGGTCAACGCCTTCACCCGGTTGATCGACCCGGTGAGATTGCTGGCATAGTTGAGCGCGACGAGCCGCGTCCTCTCGGAAAGTAGCGCGGCGAGTGCTGCCTCCTCGACCTGCCAGCTCTGCTGGTCGAAAGGCAGCCAGCGCACGACCAGGCCAAGGTCTTCAGCCAGTTGCAGCCAGGGCGAGATGTTGCCCTCATGGTCCATGCGGGTGAGGATGATCTCGTCGCCGGGTTTCATCGTACGGCCAAGCGTTCGCGACATGTGGTAGGTCAACGTCGTCATGTTGGCGCCGATAATGATTTCCCGCGGACTTGCCGCGCCAAGAAAATCCGCCATCGCCAGATGGGCCTCGTCGACAATGTCCTGTGCCGCAATGGTGGTCTCGAAGAAGCCGCCGAGATTGGCATTGGTGGTCAGCAGGCAGCGTGACACCGCGTCCGCCACCGCCTGCGCCACCTGCGTGCCGGCAGGATTGTCGAGATAAATGCGCCTGCGGCCCTTGTCGGTCAACGACAAGGCCGGAAATTTCGCGCGCACCGCGTCGATCCGGAAATCCATGGCTGTTCCCCTCTCCTTATGACGATCGGACAACCACGTCCCGACGCATCAAGGGCACGGATTGCCGACGCGCTGGTGGATCGCGTCGACGGCTTTCTGCATCTCGTCGGTCCAGACCACGTCGGCGGAAGAGAGCGCCATTTCGAGTTGCGAAATGGTGGTGGCGCCGATGATGTTCGAGGTGACTAGGGGCCGGTTTGAGACATAGGCATTGGCAAACAGCGCCGGCTCCATGCCGAAGGTGCGCGCCAACCGGTTGTATTCGAGCTGCACCTCGGCAGCATTCGGCGTCTCGTAGCGCTGGCCGCGGTTGAACAATTGCGAGCGCGAGCCCTGCGGCCGCGCGCCATGATCGTATTTGCCGGTCAAATAGCCTTGCGCCAGCGGCGAATAGGCAAGCAGCGACACCTGCTCGCGCTCGCAGACTTCGGCAAGGTTCACCTCGAAGGTGCGATTGACGAAATTATAGGCGTTCTGCAGCGAGGCGACGCGCGGGCCGAGGCCCTTGCCGGCTTCGGCAATAAAACGCATGACGCCCCAGGAATTCTCGTTCGACAGGCCGAAATGGCGGATCTTGCCGGCCTTCACCAGTTCATCGAATACGGCAAGCGTCTCAGCGATCGGCGTCTCGCCCTCCGGCACGCCGGCGGCATCGGACCGTCGCGGTACGGCGCCGATGCGGTTCGGATTGGCGCCCCATGGCACGTCGCGTTCCGGCCAATGGATCTGATAGAGGTCGATGTAATCGGTGTTGAGCCTGGCGAGTGACTTATCAACAGCGTCGAAGATGTCGGCGCGAACCAGTTTCGACGGGCGGTCGCCGCGAAACCAGGTGTTGGCGGTGCGGCCGACCACTTTGGAAGCGAGGATCACCTGGCTGCGGTTGCGCTTCGCCTTCATCCAGTTGCCGATGATTGCCTCGGTGCGGCCCTGCGTCTCCGCCTTGGGCGGGATCGGATAGAGTTCGGCGGTGTCGATGAAATTGACGCCGCGAGCAACCGCCAGATCCATCTGGGCGTGACCGTCCGCCTCGGTGTTCTGCTGGCCCCAGGTCATCGATCCGAGGCAGATCTTCGACACGAAAAGATCGGTCTGGCCGAGACGGCGTTTGTGCATGGAGTTTCTCCGGCGGGAATTTTGCGCGGCTGCGCGAGGAGGAAGCAATAGCATACAAGAAAGCGCCGCCCGCTTCCAAGCCCACCGACGGCAGGTCAGGCGACTTTCCCAGGACGCCGGCGGACGGGGTTCATCCCTGCGGCCAATTAAAAGCCGAACTGCATGTGAAATGCAGTCCGGAAGTTCGCCAGGAATGGCGAGGAAAAACCGGCCAAGTGCCGGCACTGAGGCCTACGGTTGAAGCGCCGCAGAAGTTTCGCCGGAACAGCCGAATTATGTCAAAAAAGATCAGGGCAGCATGGCTGCCATGCGAATGCTGCACTGCACAATTGTCATGATCTGCCTATACTGACCGCCGTGGAGGTTCAATAAGGGGCTTGAATCATGGGATTCTTCACTGAAATGTTCGCCCGTCCGCGTCCGCGGGAACAGCTGCGCTATCGTGCGGCACTGGCGCTGCTCCATTCGATGAGCAATGCCGATCGCGCCGATATCGGCGTCAAGCCGGCCGATTTCCCGCGCATCGCCCGGGAAATGTCCCTGCGCTAAACAGCGCACCGTGAGATATCCCGCCGCAGCGGGATATCTCACGAGCGGATCTCAACGCAATCCGAGGAAGATCGACTTGCCCAATGGCACGCCGTTGTGGCGCAGGATGTCGTAGGCGGTGGTCAGGTGGAAATAGAAATTGGGCATGGCGGCATGCAGCAGATACTGCATTCCCGGCATCGAAAGCTCGCGTCCCGCAAGCCTCAGTTCCACCATCCTGTCATCTGAACCATCGAATTCGGCCGCCGAGAACGTGGCGAGTAGATCGAGCGTCTTGGCAAGGCGCGCCTGCAGATCAGCGAAGCTCGCCTCATTGTCCTCGTATTTTGGCACCTCACGCCCGGCAAGCCGCGACGGCGCGCCCTTGGCGTGATCGGTGGCAATCTGTACTTGCCTGGTCAGCGCAAACATGTCCGGCGCCAGCCTCGCCGTCAGATACACCTGCGGATCGATCTTGCGATCAGCCGCATTTTGCTCGGCAATGTCCAGCACATTGGCTAGTGCCTTCAGCCTCGCCGAAAATACCGGCACGGATGCTTCATACATTGATATGGTCACAAGAAATCTCCACGCGGCCCGACTGCCGACGGCGAGAGGTAGCGCTTTCGCAGGCGATTGTTCAAGCGTCACCACGCCGCCGCAATCGATATGATAGGATTTTTCATCGAGTGGAGGTTCCCGATGAGACGCGCCCTTTTTGCCGCGACCGCTTTTATCTCTCTTGCCGTTGCCGGCCAATCGGCGCTCGCCGCAGACGCGCCTTATATCGACGACAGGTCGAATGCCGAAGCGGTCATCCGGTCACTTTATAGTGCCATCAGCCGGCACGAATTCGCACGCGCCTGGGACTATTTCGGCGACACCAAGCCGGCCAAGGATTTCAATTCCTTCGTCAAAGGCTATGACGGCACGGACACGGTCGAAGTCAAAACCGGTGGCGTATCCGAAGACGGGGCTGCCGGCAGCATCTACTACAGCGTTCCGGTCGCCATCCGGGCGACGGCCAAGGACGGCAGCGAAAATGTCTTTGCCGGCTGCTATACGCTGCGCCAGATCAATGCCTCGATCCAGGAACCGCCATTTCGCGCGATCTTCATCGACAAGGGTGCGCTGAAACCCTCAAAGGCCGATTTCGAGGATGCCGTGCCGGCAAGCTGCGGCGAAGGACCGCCGCCGGCGAAGAAGGACGCAGCGCTTGAGCGGGCCAACAAGGCGTTTGCCGCAACTTATGGCGACCAGTGCGACAAGGATCTTTTGGCGCAGGAGCCGGAGATTTTCTCGATCCACTATAAGGGCAAGGATGCAGCTGCCAGTGATCCCGAAAGTGAAACGCGGCTTTTCCATTTCGCCTGCTCGGCCGCGGCCTACAACGAAAACTCGATCTATTACATGAGCGACGACGTGCTTGGCGTGAGACAATTGCAGTTCGCCGAACCTGAAATGGACATCCGCTACGAGAACAATGACAGCGACGGCAAATTGCTGGGCATGACCATAGTTGGCTTCCAGACCTCCGGCTGGGCAACTAATTCCGATTATGACGAAGAGACCAAGACGATCACCACCTTCAACAAATGGCGTGGCATCGGCGATGCCTCTTCGTCGGGGACCTATCTGTTTCGCAACGGCGATTTTTCCCTGGTTCAGTACGATGTCGACGCGTCTTATGACGGCGAGGAAAATCCGCAGACGGTCGTCGACTACAATACCGCGCCTTAAGGAGCCTTCGACAACATCCAGTTGAGCGTGCTGCGCCAGTCGGTCATGCGGATCGGCGTGCCGTGCGTGCCGGTCTCGAAGCGGACGAACCGGGTCGGATAGGTTTTCGACTTGGCCAGAATCGATCGGAAGAAGCCTTCCTGTTTCTCGACCGGAAATACCGGATCCTTGCTGCCTTGGCCGAAGAAGACCGGAACACGGCGCTTGAAGGCCGGGCTGGAGAAGAAACTCTCATCCCACAGCGAGCCGAGCAGCAGCAGCCCGTCGATGCGCCCGCCGGTGTCCTTGCGGGCGGCCAGCTTCCAGCATAACGAGCCGCCCATCGAGCCGCAGGCGACGAAGATTTTTGCGCGCGGCGATTGTTCGGCATAGTGGCCGATCAATGCGGCGATCTGGGTCGCACCAGTGTCGCCGAAATCGGAAAAATCCGGCGACAGATAGAGGCCGCCATTGCCGGCCATCAGGTTCTTGATGCGGTTGAAATTGCCGCCGAAGGTGAAGTCGTCGGCGCCCTGTTTGCGGCTGCCGCCCTGCCCGTGCAGGTAAAGCACGATGATACCCGCACCATCTGTCTTGCCGACGGCAATGTGGCGGACGTCGCCGGCGTCGGTCTTCAGCAAGAGATCCTGCTGCACCTTGCGCACGCCGGTTTCGGTGTATTGCGCGTGCACACGACGCTCCGGCACTTCGTCACGAGCGTTGATGTCGCGCATCTCACGATAATCGATAACCGAATACGCGCCGTTGTTTTCGGATGAGAGCGTCGCCGGATAGGCGAAGAGATCATCCTTGAAGGGTTTGAGTTCGAGAGCGTTGGCGTAGGCGGCGCAAGAGAGCGGCAAAAGAATCGCCATCAGCAGGGCCGGGAGGCCAGAGGGAGGCAAGCGGAACCGGAAGCAGGAACGAAAGGCCATCCCGCAGCCATGCGTTTTTCGGCTTCGGTTTGTCAATCCTGCAGCACGCCGCCGGCGCTTTCCAGCGCCTCGCGCGTGTCGACATCGACGGCTGCCCCTTCGCCGATCTCGACATCGATGACGTCGAGCCCTTCGGCCTCGACCAGATGGCGGGCACCGGTATCGCCTTCGAGGTGAGCGATCGCGGCAAACAGCGAACGCGGCAGCAGCACGGGATTGCCGCGCCGCCCATCGTGCGAGGCCCGCACCACCGATCGGCCTTCGCACCTGCGGAACGCCTCGATCAGCCTGTCGAGGTCGGCCGAGGCGACGCCGGGCATATCGCCGAGGACAATCATGGCGCCGGCGGCGTCGCCGGAAATCTTGGCGATGCCTGCCTTCAGCGACGAAGACAGGCCCTCGGCGAAATCCGGATTGTCCGCGAAGATCACATCCATGCCCGACAGTGCATCGCGCACGCGCTCGCGCTGGTGGCCCGTGACGACGATGGTGGCCGCGGCTTTCGAACCGATCGCGCGCTCGGCAGTGCGACGGACCAGCGGCTTGCCATCGAACAGCGCCAAGAGCTTGTTCGGTCCGCCCATGCGGCTGGAGCGGCCGGCGGCCAGAAGCACGATCTCGACCTTTGGTTCGGCTTTGGCCGGCAACGGCTCGCGCGGTTGCGGCCGCGTCGGAATTTCCATCAACAGCCCGCCGACGCCCATGCCGGCAATATCCCTGGCGGTCACATCGAGGCCGGCGATCAGCCGGTCGAGCACCCAATCGAAGCCGTTCTCCTTGGGGCTGCGGGCGCAGCCCGGCGCACCGATGATGCGCTTGCCGCCTAGTGTGCCGAGCACCAGCAGATTGCCGGGATCGACCGGCATACCGGCGCGGATGACAGTGCCGCCCGCCCTTTCGATCGCAGCGGGAACGACGTCGCCAAAATCGGCCATCGCCGAAGCGCCGAAGATCACCACCATATCGTTGTCGCGGATCAGCGAGGCCGCAGCCTCGGCGACGGGGATAATTTCATGCGGCGTTCGACGCTCCGCCGTCAGCCTGCCGCCCGAACGCGCCAGGCGTGCTTCGGTGACGCGCAGCGTCTTGTCGAGCACGCTGGGTTTGATGCCGGGCAGCACCGTCTGGATGACGCCGACGCGCACCGGCTGATAGGCGTTGACCGCAAAGATCTCGCCGCCGGCGCAGATCCTTGCCACCGCATCCACCAAAGCGGAGGCGACCGCAAACGGAATGATCTTCACCGTTGCTATCATCTGACCTTTTTCGACCGGCGCATGCTGCGCGAGCGTGGCGATGGTGATCGTCGGATCGACAGCGTTGATAGCGTCGATCATCGCCGCATCGACGGTGAACATGCCGGCAGCCTGCGCGTGGAGGTTGACCCTGCCGGTCGCGGCGGGCTTCGCCTCGATGTTGCGGTGGATCATACATGCGGCGATCTTTTCGGCGGCCGCATCCTCGCCGAGATCATCGGGCGCCAACACCGCCGCGACGACCTCGGAAATGCCAGCGGCCTTCAACAGGGACACATCCCCGGCGCTTAGCCTGTGCGCTTTGCGAAAGCGGCGCTCTCCGGCTGTGGTGGCGTGCGCCAGCACTGCCCCTTCGGCCGCATCGATCGCAACGGGACCAAATTTCACGCGACCGCGCCTTTGGATTCGAGACCGCGGGAGCGAAAGGCGTGGATTGCTTGCGCCAGCACCGCGACGGCGATCTCGGCCGGGCTGGCGGCGCCGATGTCGAGGCCGATCGGGGCATGAATGCGAGCGATCTGGTCGGCGGTCGCCCCTGAAGCCAGCAGGCGTTCCACACGTTTGGCGTGGGTCTTGCGGCTGCCGAGCGCCCCGACATAGAAGCAACCGGCGTCGAGTGCCGCCTTCAGCGCGAAATCGTCGATCCTCGGATCGTGGGTGAGAGCAGCCAGCGCCGTATAGCTATCGAGCGGCTGGCGCTTCAGCGCATCCTCCGGCCATTCGGCATGCAGCGCGATGTCGGGAAAGCGGTCGGACGTGGCAAAGGCCGTGCGCGGATCGATGATCTCGACAGGATAGCCGGCGATCCTGGCCATCGGTGCCAGCGCCTGGCTGATGTGGACGGCGCCGATCACCACCAGGCGCGGCTGCGGCAGATGTGCGTTGAGGAAGAACGTCCGCCCCTCAGCTTCGACCGAACCGGAATTGCCCGTGCGAAATGCCTTGGCGATGGCCGCCCCGAGTTCGCCGGCTACCTGGTCGCCCTCGCGCACGACACGGTCGCGGCCGTCGCCGAGGTCGGTGACCAGGATCGCCGCGCGGCGGGCGCGGCGTTCGGCGTTGAGTGTCTTCAGCGCGTAGGGATCCATCCGAAATCAACCCAATCTTTCGACATAGACCTTGATGCGGCCGCCGCAAGACAGGCCGACCTGCCAGGCGGTTTCGTCGGCGACGCCGAATTCCAGCATCTTCGCCTTGCCGCTATCGATAACATCGACCGCCTCGGTGACCACGGCGCCTTCGACGCAGCCGCCCGAGACGGAGCCGTGGAAATTGCCTTCGGCGTCGATGACCAGGTGGCTGCCGACGGGACGCGGTGCCGAACCCCAGGTTTCGACCACGGTGGCGATGGCGACGTCCTTGCCGTCCTTCATCCAGCCCTCCGCGATGACCAGCGGGTCGCGGGCTTCATCGAGATAGATACTGTGTTCCATGATTTTCTCCCTAGGAGACATGTGGTTATGCGACGCGCCTCGCGCCAGCCTCGATCCACCTGCGCGGGTCAACCGAACGTACCGAATTTTTATCCAGCGACGCACAGAGATCGGCGAGCGCATCGAGATTGTGCACCGAACGGAATTCGTCGACACGCGGCAGCATCGCCTTGATGCCGCGGGCACGCGCCTCGAAGCCGTCGAAGCGCAGCAGCGGGTTCAGCCAGATCAGCCGCCGGCAGGATTTATGCAGCCGTTCCATTTCCTCCGACAGGCGTCTCGTCGATCGTCCGCGGCGCCGGACGCTGTTTCAACTCGGTCATTCTGTCTCCGTGGGCGCGGCCATCTGAAAGCCTCTACAGAGCGTGGTAGCCGCGGTTGTGATAGATCAGCGGCCGCAAATTATCGCCGATGCGCAAACCTGTCACATTGCCAAAAAGCACACGGTGCGTGGCCAGATCCTTGGTGTCGACCAACTCGCAGTCGAAGACGGCGAGCGCGCCCTTCAACGTCGGTGAACCGGTCGAGATCACATCCCATTCGGCCAACGCGAAACGCTCCTCGACCGGCAGGCCGGTAATGCCGGAAAAGCCGATCGACAGCGGCTCCTGATCCGAAGCCAGCGTGTTCAGGGCAAATTTGCCGTTTTCCACGAACGGCTCGTTCTTGGAATTTTCACGATTGAGGCAGACCAGGATGGTCGGCGGCGTGTCCGACACCGAGCAGGCCGCGATCACCGTCGCGCCGCGCCTGCCGGCGGGGCCATCGGTGGTGACTACATGTACATGGCCGGCAAAATGGGCCATCGCGTCGCGGTAGGCCTGCGGCCCGATGTCATTCTTCTTCAGCACCGATGATTTTCCACTGGTCAGAACCAACCGTTATATATGGGGGGATATTGCATGCCACAAGCGAAGTGCTTGAGCTATATCCCGAATTCGCGTGTTGCGCCAAAGCTGGCCAGCCTTTAGGTCTTGACGGCATTGGCGCCGGCAAAACACGCGATCGGCGCGGAGGAATTCTTCGCTCGCATGCGACCCTGGACAACCACAATAGCGGTGCTGGCCTGGCTCTCGGTCGCCGGTAATGCGAGTGCGGAGACGCTCCTGATCGGCGTCGCGGCACCTTTGTCGGGCCCGTCGGCGATCCTCGGCAAACAGATCGAGGCAGGCGCGAAAATGGCGGCTGAAGCTGACGGTACCGAGATCAGGACGATCGATGACGCCTGCACGGCCGATGGTGGCGCCGCCGCAGCGAGGGAATTCGCCGCGGCGAAAGTCAACGTCGCCGTCGGTTTTCTCTGCACCGACGCAATCGAGGCGGCGCTGCCGATCCTGAAGGACGCTGGCATCCCGGTGATCACCGTCGGCGTGCGCAAGGAAAGCCTGACCGACCGGCGCGCCAAGACGGGATGGCCGATCTATCGTCTCGGGCCGCGCGGCGACGACGAGCGCAATGCCGTCGCCGCCATCCTCACCCGCCTATGGCAGAACGAGCTGTTCGCCGTCGTCGACGATGGCACCATCTACGGCCGCGAAATGGCCGAGACGTTTCGGGCAGCCGCCGAGCAGGCGGCTCTGAAGCCGGTGTTCGTCGACACGTTCCGGCCGCAGCTCGACAACCAGATCGGCCTGATCGGCCGGCTGAAGAAAGCCGGCGCAACGCATGTCTTTGCCGGCGGCGACGGCGATGATGTCGCCATTATGGGCCGCGATGCCGGCCAGCTCGACACCGGCATGGTGTTTGCCGGCGGCGAAGCGTTGCGGGCGCCGCTCGGCGACGCGCCTTATGCCGCCGGCACGCTGATGATCGCGCCGCCCGAATGGGCCGATGTCGCCGACTCCAAGGTGCTGCAAAGCTTTGCCGGACAAAACATCGTGCCGGAAGGTTACACGCTGCCCGCCTATGCCGCGGTCGAGATCGCCAAGGCGGCTTCAGCATTGACGCAAAGCTCCGGCGAGAGGCTGGCCAACGTGCTGACCGCGCACGACTTCACCACGGCGATCGGACCGATCCGCTTTGACGAAAAAGGTGACCTGACGCAAAATCCATATCGCGCCTACCGTTTCAACGGCGGCCGTTTCGTGCCGGTGGAGAGCCAATGATGTCCAGCACAGGGATGTTCCATACGGGTCCGCGCAATCTCATCACCGACGTCGCCGGCCTGCGTGTCGGCAATGCGGCTAATGCCAAGCTGAAATCCGGTGTGACCACCGTTGTCTGCGACGAACCGGCCGTCGCCGGCGTGCAAATCCTGGGCGGTGCGCCGGGCACCCGCGAAACCGACCTGCTCGAGCCGCACAATTCGATCCACGCCATCCATGCCGTGGTGCTTTCGGGCGGCTCGGCCTTTGGCCTCGACGCCGCGTCGGGGGTGCAGGCGGCATTGCGCGAAAGAGGCATCGGCGTCGAGGTCGGTGGCTTTCGCGTGCCGATCGTGCCGGCGGCGATCCTGTTCGACCTGCGCAATGGCGGCGACAAGGATTGGGGCCGGTATCCGCCTTACCGCGACCTTGGCTACGAAGCCGCGCAAGCCGCCGCGATCGACTTTGCGCTCGGCACTGCCGGCGCAGGTAGCGGGGCTTTGAGTTCCGGCCTGAAGGGCGGGCTCGGCTCGGCCTCGACAGCGCTGGACAGCGGCGTCACCATCGGCGCGCTCGCCGCCGTCAACCCGACCGGCTCGGTGACGGTCGCCGGGACCCGCCATTTCTGGGCGGCACCGTTCGAGATCGGCGACGAGTTCGGCGGCTTAGGCTATCCCCACCCGATGCCTGACGATGCCAAAAAGATCCTGCTGAAGTTTCGTGACAAGCATGCCGCAGAGCAGGCGGAAACCGGCGCCAACACGACCATCGCCGTGATCGCCACCGATGCGGTACTCACCAAGGCCGCCGCCAAACGCCTGGCGATATCAGCGCATGACGGCTTTGTCCGTGCCATTTGGCCGACGCACACGCCCGCAGACGGCGATCTGGTCTTCGCGCTGGCAACGGGCAAGAGCGGCATCGAGCTCGCACCCAACGATGCCATCGATCTCTACGCCGCGGCCGGCGCCACGATGGCGCGCGCCATCAGCCGCGGCGTCTTTGCCGCGACGCCGGCCGAGGGCGATCTGTTCCCGGTCTGGTCGTCGCGCTGACCGCGCCACGCTCATTCGGGTGAGCCGTAATCAGACTGGACTTATGATCAGGTGGGTTCGGATTTTTCTTCTTCGAACGTGACCGCAACATCCGAGTTTGCTGAGAGCCGCACCTTCTGGCCCTCGACCTCGGCGACAAGGCTGAGAGGAATGAAGTGGTGATGGCCCCTGTGAGCGCCCTCGCCGCTGTCGCGCTTGGTCAGCTTGATACGATCTCCGTCAACCTTGTCGACGGTACCGACATGGACGCCGTCGGCGCCGATCACTTCCATACGTTCACGAATCTTGGCTGCATTTGTCATGGGGGTCTCCCTTAGAGCGCCGCTCGTCCTTTTGAACGCGCAAAGGACGCTCTAAACATATTGAATCAATGCACCGTGCCTTCCGCAAATCGGTCCAGAGTTTGGTAAGGCACGATGCGGTGAAGCTGCCGACAATAACAAACGACGGCCGGATTGGATGCACTGACTTTGTGTTTCAGTCAGCACAATCTTTTGACGGCATCGTGATAGGAATTTAACGGCGTCGACCGCCTGAATGGAAAGCCCCATGCGAAATCTTGCCCTGTTTGCCGTCTGCCTGCTTGCCCCGCTTGCAACCTTGGCCGCCGCCCACGCAGGCGATGTCGCCGAGCTTGAGATCCTCGGCTTCAGCCGTGATGGCGGGGTCTTTGCCTTCGAGGAATACGGCGTCCAGGACGGATCGGGATTTCCCTATGCAAACCGCTATTATATCGACACGGCCGACGACAGTTTCCTGAAGGGCTCGCCGATCCGTGTCCGGCTCGAAGACGAGAATGCCACGGTGGACGCAGCGCGGCTGCAGGCCCGGCAAAAGGGCGAAGCGATCGTCAGTCAGGCGGAACTGACGGCAAATCGCGGCATCACCGCCGGCCTCAACCCGGTGACCGAGCTTTCTGCCGATCCCTTCCGCATGGTGGTCAATCCGCGCCCGATCTTTTCGCCGGTCGACGATCCGCTCGAGTTCCGGCTCGACCAGATCGGCATGAATGACACCGAACGCTGCCAGAGCCAGGGCGAGATCAATGGCTTTCGCCTGCTGCGCATCGAGGCGAAGGACGGCGGCCAGACGAGGATCATCCACGAGGACAAATCGATCCCGCAAAGCAGAGGCTGTCCGAATGGCTACCAGATCGGCGCGGTTCAGACATTTTCGTTGGATAGCCTCAGCGCCTATGCCGTGCTGATCGCGGTGCGCCACTACGGCTTCGAAGGGCCGGACTATCGCTGGATCGCGGTGACCGGCCGCCTGTGAGGTTCCCCGCCATGCGCTATCGCGCTCTGCGCCGTCTCCGCCGCGCTCTGCCGCCGCTGCGCGCCGCATTTGCCGGTGCCTTGCTGTGGGCCACAGCGATGGGCGCCAGCGCGCTGCTCAATCTGCTGCAGTACGATTGGGAGACCCCGGCAAAGATCCGCTTCGTCTCGCTGCTTTATGCTGCCGGCGGTGCGCTCGCTTTCCCGATTGGGCTGTTCCTGGCGCGGCTCGTCTCGCTCGGACGCCACTGGGAGATCGCCCTCGCCGCCGCCTTCGTCTGCCTTCTCGCAGCGACGATCGCCTGCACCGGCGGCCTCTTTGGGCTGCAATACCGCTCCTACTATGTCCAATGGCATGCGCCCGCGTTCACCATCACCTGGGCTTTCCAGTTCGTGTTCACGATGTTGACAGCACTTTATCAGTTCGTCGTCCTCGGCATCCGGCTGTATTTTCCGCTCGGTTTCATTGCGCTCGCTGTCACCAGTGTCTGGTTTGCGCGCCAGCAACGTTGAGCATTTTGCCTGCCTCTGTTAGGACGCGGGCAAATGCTCTCGCAAGTCAGGACCGACTGATGATCCCTCGCTACTCCCGGCCGGAAATGGTGGCCATCTGGTCGCCCGAAACCCGGTTCCGCATCTGGTTCGAGATCGAGGCCTACGCCTGCGACGCGTTGGCCGAGCTCGGCGTCATCCCGAAGGAGGCCGCCAAGACCATCTGGGAGAAAGGCGGGGCGGCGAAATTCGATGTCGAAGCGATCGACGAGATCGAGCGCGTCACCAAGCACGACGTCATCGCCTTTCTCACCCATCTTGCCGAATTCGTCGGGCCGGATGCCCGCTTCATCCACCAGGGCATGACATCCTCCGACGTTCTCGACACCTGTTTTGCCGTGCAGCTCACCCGGGCCAGCGACATCCTTCTGGCCGACATTGACGGGCTGCTTGCGGCGCTCAAGCGCCGCGCCTTCGAGCACAAGGACACGATCACCATCGGCCGCAGCCACGGCATCCACGCCGAGCCGACTACCTTCGGCGTCAAGCTGGCGCAGGCCTATGCCGAATTCTCGCGTTGCCGCGAGAGGCTGGTGCACGCACGCGAGGACATCGCCACCTGCGCCATCTCGGGTGCGGTCGGCACCTTCGCCAATATCGATCCTTATGTTGAAGAATACGTGGCCAAGAAACTCGGACTAAAGGCCGAGCCGGTGTCGACGCAGGTGATCCCGCGCGACCGCCATGCGATGTTCTTCGCCACTCTCGGCGTCATCGCCTCGTCGATCGAGCGGCTGGCGATCGAGGTGCGCCATCTGCAGCGCACCGAGGTGCTCGAGGCAGAAGAGTACTTTTCACCCGGACAGAAGGGTTCGTCGGCGATGCCGCACAAGCGCAACCCGGTGCTGACCGAGAACCTCACCGGCCTTGCCCGCATGGTGCGCTCCTTCGCATTGCCGGCAATGGAGAATGTGGCGCTCTGGCACGAGCGCGACATCTCGCATTCCTCGGTCGAGCGCATGATCGGGCCCGACGCGACGGTGACGCTCGATTTCGCGCTCTCACGGCTGACCAGCGTTGTCGACAAACTGCTCGTCTACCCCGACAACATGCTGAAGAACATGAACAAATTCCGCGGCCTTGTGCATTCGCAGCGCGTGCTGCTTGCGCTGACGCAAGCCGGCGTTTCGCGCGAGGACGCCTACCGGCTGGTGCAGCGCAATGCGATGAAGGTGTGGGAGCAAGGCGCTGATTTTCTTGAGGAACTTCTGGCCGACAAGGACGTTGTCGCAGCCTTGCCCGAGGCCGAGATCCGCGAGAAATTCGACTTGGGCTATCATACCAAGCACGTCGATACGATCTTTAGCCGAGTGTTTGGAGAAGCCTGATGATTTCGTCGGCCGGAGATTTCGATTTTCTTGCCCTGCCCGGGCGCGGCAATTCCGGGCCTGATCATTGGATGTCGCATTGGTGCCGGGTGTTCCCCAATTCGAGCCGCGTGCTGCAGGCTGAGTGGGACCGGCCGAAGCCTGAAGACTGGATCGGCCAGGTGGATGCCGCGGTGGCCGCCGCACCGCGCCGCGTCGTGCTGCTTGCGCATTCGCTGGCGGTGGCGACGGCGGTGAAGTGGGCTGCCGGCGCCAGTCAAAGCCAACTCGACAAGGTCGCGGCGGCATTCCTGGTTGCCGCGACCAATGTCGAGGATGCCGATCCCTCATTCGACGCGGTGCGCCCGTTCGCGCCGATGCCGCTGAAGCGCCTGCCCTTCCCGACGTTGGTGGTGGCGAGCCGCAGCGACCCACGCGTCACCTTCGACAAGGCGACCGCTTTTGCCGCCGCCTGGGGCGCGGATATCGCCGATGCCGGCGATCTTGGCCATATGGGGAACGAGGCCGGCCTGGGCGTATGGCCAGCGGGCCTGCTCATGCTTGGACGCCTGATTGAGAAGGCGAACCTCTAGCCTACGCCTTACCGGGCATCGTCCTTATCACCGTGCCCCACGGATCCTCGCGGGTGGTCTCGCTTGCGGCATTGTCCGAACGCATCTCGACCCAGGCTAGGCCGGAGCGGGCGGGATCGCGGCGACCGGCGCCCGCGCTCTGCCACGCGTTTGCGCCAATGTGATGATGATAGCCGCCGGACGACAGGAACACCGCCGCGCCGCCGTACTTTGCCACTGTGTCGAAACCGAACTCCTGATGCCACCATGCTTCGGCTTCTTCCGGCCTGCCGACCCGCAAATGGACGTGGCCGATAATGCTGTTTTCCGGCGCGCCCTGCCAGCCGGTGTCGCCGGCCGGCACCTCGGCAACGACCGACGGAATGTTCAGCCGCTCCGTCGCCATCGCAATCTTGTCGCCGTTCCATTTCCAGTCCTGCGGACGGCGGTCGGCATAGATCTCGATGCCGTTGCCTTCCGGATCGGTTAGATAAAGCGCCTCGCTGACCAGATGATCGGATGCGCCCTCGATGCCGATCTTGCCGGCGATGGCGTGATTGATCCAGCGGCCGAGATCGGCCCGACCGGGTAGCAGGAAGGCGGTGTGGAAAAGACCGGCGCTGCGCGGGTCATCGGGTTTCGCAGCCGGATCCGCTTCGATGTCGAGCAAAGGGCGATTGACTGCGCCGAGCGTAATCGTGCCGCCGGAGCGGCTCAGTTCCTGCAAACCGACGACTTTGCGATAGTAGGCTGCGAGATTTTCTGCATCGCGCCCCCGCAAGCCGACGCGGGCAACGCTGACTGGGGTCGTCGCGGCAAAAGGCAGTTCGCTCATCAAAGTGCTCCGTTCAGGCGGCGCTCGACAAGCTTCCAACAGAGGAACCCGGCGCCATCAATCATTCTACGCCGTATCCGTGCCAAAATCTCGGAACAGCCATTCTTTCCTGGCGACAGATCGTCGATCGCGATCGTTCACACAAGAGCGCAAGAAGCGAACATGGTGTTCACAATAGCGAGCAGAACCGGACTCGTGAGAGGCCGTTTGCGTGTCGCTGTCGAGTTCATACACGGTTGCACCCGACAGCGCCTCTCGCTACATGCGCGCCATGAAAGTCAGGGAAGCAGATATTCTCATCGTGCCGGGCTACACCAATTCCGGCCCTGATCATTGGCAGAGCCGCTGGCAGTCGAAACTGTCGACAGCGCGCCGCGTCGAGCAGGCGGAATGGTCGAAGCCGGTGCGCGAGGATTGGACGGCCGGTGTCGCCAAGGCGGTTAACGAGGCCGAGCGGCCGGTCGTCATCGTCGCCCATTCGCTTGGCGTCGCCGCGGTCATCCAGGCATTGCCTCGGTTCGAGAGGCCAGTCGCCGGCGCTTTCTTCGTGGCGCCGCCCGATGTCGCCAATCCAGAGATAAAGCCGAGGCACCTGATGACCTTCGGCCCCTATCCGCGCGACCCGCTGCCGTTTCCGTCGGTGGTGATCGCCAGCCGCAACGACCCGTTCTGCGCCTTCGGCGTCGCCGAGGACATTGCCGCGGCGTGGGGCTCGCTGTTCATCGACGCCGGCGATGCCGGCCATCTCAACGCGGATTCCGGCTTTGGCCCCTGGCCCGAAGGATCGATGACGTTCGCGAAATTCCTGACGGATCTCTAGGAAGCGATTGAACCCCTGACGCTGCTCAGCAGGGTCTTTGCCCCAAGCGAAATCAGCGAATGCTCGGAACCCATCGCCAGCAGCCGGTAACCCATCGACACCACGCGACCGGCGATGGCCGGTTCCATCACATAGATCGCCGCATGCTTGCCGGCTTTGCGGGTGCGCTCGGCGATCGAGGCGACGGTCTCCATCATGCTCTCCAGCGTCGAACTGACGGTGGTGCCCTTCGACCAGGCGATCGAGAAATCCGAAGGGCCTAGGAAGATACCGTCGATGCCCGGCGTGTCGAGGATGCCATCGAGTGCATCAAGCGCGGCGCGCGTTTCGACCATGGCGAACGCCATGGTGCGCTGGTTGCTGTCGCGCAGCCAGTCGGCATAATCGCCCTTGCCATGGCGCGGAAAGGCATAGGTGGGGCCCCAGGAGCGCTCGCCGAGCGGCGGGTATTTCATGGCGGCGGCAAACAGCTTTGCGTCCGCCACTGAATTCACCATCGGCGCAATCACAGCCTCGGCGCCGAAGTCGAGCGCGCGGCTGGCCATGTCGAAGCGGCCGACCGGAATGCGCACCAAAGCCGGCTTGTTGGCGGCCAGCACCGGCACAAGCCCGCGCAGCACGCTGTCCTCGTGATGGCCACCATGCTGCATGTCGAGCGTAACCGCGTCGAACCCTTGTCTGGCCAGTATCTCGACCGTCAAGGCATCCGGCACGCCGGACCATGCAGTGAACAGCGTCTCGTCGGCCGCAAGGCGTGACTTCAGGGACATTGGCGATTTCCTCTTTGGTTGCAGCAATTCAGCCGGAAATGACCGCAAAGGCAAAGAAAAACCGCCCGGCTAGGCCGGGCGGTCGATTGGTCCAGAATGCGATCGGAACGAGCGGAAGGATCAGGTGTTCTTGATCTGCTCGATCGCCTGCGCCATCAATTCATCCATGGTGCGGCGGATCTGATGGTCCGACTGGTCGATGCCGGCTGCATCGAAATCCTTGCGTATCTTGCGGAAAACGTCGTGATCGCCGGCTTCCTCGATGTCGCTGACGACCACTTCCCTGGCATAGGCGTCGGCATCGGCGCCTGACTTGCCGAGCTTTTCGGCAGCCCACAGGCCGAGCGCTCTGTTGCGGCGTGCCGCAGCCTTGAATCGAAGTTCCTCGTCGAATGCGAATTTGCGCTCAAAGCCCTCTTCGCGGTCTTTCATGCTGCTCATGGCATCCCTCCGTGAAATCCGATTCGTTGTGCCAATATGTGTTGCCGGAGCACAAACCAAAAGGGCGCCGGCCGGTCAATATGCTACATTGCTTGCTGCGCTGCGGCATTTCGGTCCCCGAAAGCGGTTGATTGAAAGGATTTGCCGATTGAGCAAACGGTGCGATTGGGATAGACACCGGCATTGAACCCCACCGTCGCCATCTTATTTTAGGCAGACGGACAGGAACTGGTCGCTTGCCGCCTGCCCGCAAATCCAGAGAAAAATCAGATGAAAAATCGCCGCCGCATTTATGAAGGCAAGGCCAAGATCCTTTATGAGGGACCGGAGCCTGGCACGCTGATCCAGTTCTTCAAGGACGACGCCACCGCTTTCAACAAGAAGAAGCATGAAATCGTCGATGGTAAAGGCGTGCTCAACAACCGCATTTCCGAGCACATTTTCAACCACCTCAACCGGATGGGCATTCCGACCCACTTCATCCGCCGGCTCAACATGCGCGAGCAGCTGATCAAGGAAGTCGAGATCATCCCACTCGAAGTGGTGGTGCGCAACGTCGCCGCCGGCTCGCTGGCCAAACGCCTCGGCATCGAGGAAGGCACCGTGCTGCCGCGCTCGATCATCGAATTCTATTACAAGGCCGATGCGCTCGACGATCCGATGGTCTCGGAAGAGCACATCACCGCCTTCGGCTGGGCGAGCCCGCAGGAGATCGACGACGTCATGGCGCTGGCCATCCGCGTCAACGACTTCCTTTCCGGTCTGTTCATGGGTGTCGGCATCCAGCTCGTCGACTTCAAGATCGAATGCGGCCGCCTGTTCGAAGGCGACATGATGCGCATCGTCGTCGCCGACGAGATCTCGCCGGATTCCTGCCGGCTGTGGGACGTGGCGACCCAGGACAAGCTCGACAAGGACCGCTTCCGCCGCGACATGGGCGGGCTCGTTGAAGCCTATCAGGAAGTTGCCCGCCGCCTCGGCATCATGAACGAGAACGAGCCGCCGCGCCCTGCCGGACCGGTGCTCGTCGCTTCGACCGACGGTGTCAAAGGCAAGCCGCACTGACGGCTTGCCCGCTCAACAGGTGAACAGGAGCATGTCCAGCGTGATCAAGGCCCGCATTACCGTAACCCTCAAGAACGGCGTGCTCGACCCACAAGGCAAGGCAATCGAGCATGCGCTTTCCGGAATGGGTTTCGGCGGCGTCGGCCAGGTGCGGCAAGGCAAGGTTTTCGATATCGAGCTTGCCGAGGGCGACAGGGCCAAGGCCGAGGCGGATCTGAAAGCCATGTGCGACAAGCTTCTGGCGAATACGGTGATTGAGAATTATAGTGTGGCCATTACCTGAGGTTGTGCCGGAGGGTAGATGACCGAGATCAATGGAAGCCTGATTTTTGAAGTCCTCAAATCCATTCAGTTGCGGCTGGACACGATGGATTTGACACTTGGCGAGGTAAAGTCCGAGTTGGGTTCGATCCGTGGTCATCTCGTCGCCACCGAGGGCGATGTGAAGAACATTTACGGCGTGCTGGCGCGGCAGGACGATCGCCTCGAACATATCGAACGCCGCCTAGAATTGCGCGAACTCGCCGAAGCCCAGAGGCCCTACGAACCAAAATGAAATCAGCCGTCGTCCTGCTCCCCGGCCTTAATCGCGACCGTGACATGATCGCGGCGCTGACCAAGATTTCCGGCACGCCGCCGGTCACCGTCTGGCAGACCGACACCGAAATTCCCGATGTCGACCTGATCGCCATTCCCGGCGGCTTTTCCTTTGGCGATTATCTCCGCTGCGGTGCCATTGCCGCGCGCATGCCGGTGATGCGGGCTGTCGCCGAAAAGGCGGCCAAGGGCGTCACGGTCATCGGCGTCTGCAACGGTTTCCAGATCCTGGTCGAGGCAGGCCTGCTGCCGGGCGCCTTGATGCGCAACACTTCGCTGAAATTCGTCTGCCGCGAGGTGAAGCTGCAGATCGCCAACGCCAACACGATGTTTACCCGCCGCTACCAGCCGGGCCAGGTCATCCGCGCGCCGGTGGCGCACCATGACGGCAATTATTTTGCCGATGCCGAAACGCTGGCCCGCCTCGAAGGCGAAGGCCAGGTGGTGTTCCGCTATGCCGAAGGCACCAATCCCAACGGCTCGATCAACGACATTGCCGGCATCGTCAACGGCCGCAGCAATGTGCTCGGCCTGATGCCGCATCCGGAAAACCTGATCGAAGCGGCGCACGGCGGCAGCGACGGCCGGGCGCTGTTCGAAAGCGCGCTGGGCATCGCCGCTTGATGCATTCAATTTTCCTCCTGGAGCGACGGTCATGAAACTCTATTCGCGGCCGTTGTCGCCCTATTCGTCGATCGTGCGGGCGCTGGCCTACATCAAGAACGTGCCGCTCAAGGTCATTGCACCGCCGCCGGGGTTTCCCATCCCCGAAGCCTTTCGTGCCATCTCGCCGCTCAACCGGATTCCGGTGCTGATCACCGGCTCGGGCGAAACGATCGTCGAATCGGTGGTCATTGCCGAATATCTGGAGGAGCGCTTTCCCGAGCCTGCATTGCTGCCCAAGGATTCGAAAGATCGGGCGCTGGTGCGCATGTTCGCCCGCATCACCGACCTCGACGTGCTCGCGCCGATGATGAAGCTGTTCGAGCTCTATTTCGTGCCGCAGAGCAACGAGGCGGAGATCAAGGCACAGTTCGCCCGGCTGCATCACGGGCTTGCGGCAATCGAGGCTCGCATGGCTCACGGCCCGTTCGCGCTCGGCGACGACATCTCCTTCGCCGATGCCTGGCTGACGCCGACCCGCTTCATCTTCAACAATTTCAGGACAACGATCGGCCGCCCCGACCTGCTTGACGCCTATCCGAAATTCGATGCCTACGAGCAAATCGCCTTGCAGCATCCGGCGCTGTCGCGCGTCTGGGGTGAGATGACAGACGGTCTGAAGATCTTTCTGTCCGAACTCGAGATGGGCGCCGCTTGAACATGAGACTGACGACCACGCGCCTCGCCGTCGCTACTGTCGCCGGTCTTGTACTCGCCTCCTGCCAGTCGGGCCCGAAGAGTACGCCGGCGCCGGCGGGCAAGAGCGCGTCACTGCTCGCCATGGAACAGGTGGCGATCGCAGCCCACAAATGCTGGATCGCCAGCAAGGACCCTGCCTTCAAGCAATATCAAATGGCCAACGAACTGAATTCGTTCAGCGGCACGCCGCGCTTCCTACTGGTGCCGGCCAAACATTATGGCGGAAAGCCGCTGCTGGTCGTGCAGGCGCAAGGCAATTCGAGCCGCGTCGACGTGTTCGGCCCATTGATGGCGGAACCGCTCGGCGCGCGCATTGGCTCGGACATTGCCCGCTGGCAGGCGGGCAATCCGGCCTGCGGCGCTGCTGCCTAGCCCAATGGGTCGGTTGCTGCAGATCACTGGTCTGGTCGTCGGCCTGGCCGGGCTCGTCCTGCAGCTCTGCATCACCGTCCCGGCGTCAATGGAAGCCGGCCGCGGCTTTGTCGGCTCGCTGGTCTTCTATTTCAGCTTCTTCACCATCCTGACCAACATCGGCGCGGTGCTCGTCCATGCCTCGTTGCTGTCATCGACGGGTTATGCCTGGTTTCCGGCCTTTGCCGGGCCACGGATGCGAGCGGGCGTAGCCGTCGCCATAACGCTGGTCCTCATCGTTTATGCAACGGTCCTGGCGCAGCTTTGGCAGCCGCAAAGATTGTTCCTGCTCTGCGACATTCTCCTGCACTATGTGACGCCGGTGCTGTTTGTGCTGTGGTGGCTTGTGGCGGGAGCCGACGGCTCGACGCGGTGGCGTGACATCTCCTGGTGGATGATCTATCCGATCGCCTACCTGGCCTACGTGCTGCTGCGGGCGCCGATTGCCGGTGAAGTGCCCTACCCGTTCCTCGATCTCGCTAAGAACGGTGCGACCAGCGTCGCCGTCTCAGCTCTGGCCATCACCGGGCTGTTTCTGATGCTGTGCATTGTGGCGGTGCTTGTGGACCACGGTGTCACGCGGATCAGGGCGGCGGACATCCGCTAAAGTGCGATAGCGCCCCGTCGATGTCCTCAGTCCCAGAACGGCCTCAGACCCTCACGATGGGCATCGCAGCGCGAAATGCCGATATCCTTGAGCTGGGCGTCGGTCATCTCGAGCAGGACTAGCCGACTGCGCCGGCGATCCAGCAGGCTGTCGATCCATCGGACGAATGACGTGACCACTTGCACGAGCCGGCGAACATAGGATCTCCGGCCCGACGAGCGGCTTCCGGTCAATTCAACTGCCGCGTAGCGGATTGTCTCTATTGTACCCATTTTCTTTCTGCCAAGATTGCAATTGTGCCGTTTTGTACGGCCCGCTTCATATGTTTTGACTCCCAACTCGGTGCAATGTACAAAATTGTCACCATGACAACTTGGCTTCCAGATCTTACCGCCGGTACCGGCCCGCTCTATCAGCGGCTTGCCGATTCCATCGAGACGGACATCGACCGCGGCCTGATCGGTGCAGGGGCAAAGCTGCCGCCGCAGCGCGATCTGGCATACGACATCGGCACGACCGTCGGCACCGTCGGCAGGGCCTATCAATTGCTGCGTGAGCGGGGATTGGTCAGCGGCGAGGTCGGCCGCGGAACCTATGTTCTCGCTCAACAGTCGGAGAGCGCAAAGCCGGAGTTCCTGGGGCCGGTCGAACAAGGCACGCGCTATATGGATGCGCCCGGCGACAAGCTGCGCTTCGATAGCACCGCCGCACCGGATGTCGGCCAGGGTGCCATCGTCGCCGACGTGTTGACACGCACGGCGCAGGACCATCCGCATGAGATTTCAAGCTACACGCGTGATTTCCCGGACCGCTGGTTCGAAGCCGGCAGGCGCTGGCTGTCGCGCAATTCCTTTCGCCCGGCGGCGGATGCCATTGTCCCCACGCTCGGCACCCACTCCGCAGTGATGGCAACAATTGCGGGGCTCACCGCCCCCGGCGACTATGTCGTCTTCGAGCACCTCACCTATTCGCAGATTTCCCGCAGCGCCGGCCTGATCGGTCGCCGGACCGCACTGGTGGCGGCTGACGACGAGGGCATCGATCCCCAGGATTTCGAGCGCGTCTGTGCGCAAAAGCACCCGAAGATGATGTTTTTGATGCCGACGGCCAAGAACCCGACGCTGACGACGCTGTCGGCATCGCGCCGCGAGGCAATCGCGCGTGTCGCCCGCCAATATAACGTCGTCCTGGTCGAGGACGATCTCTATGGCGGCCTGACCGACGACCCGACGCCTTTATTGGCCGAATATGCTCCCGAACGGACTATCGTTGCCGGCGGCCTGTCGAAATCGGTCGCGGCGGGTGTTCGCGGCGGTTGGCTCGCTTGCCCGCCGGCCTATCGTCACCGCATCCGGGTCGCCCATAAGATGATGACGGGCGGCCTGCCCTTTCTGCTGGCGGAGGTGGGCAGCCGGCTGGTGCTGTCCGGTCAGGGCGCCGAGATGCGCAAGCGCAGCATTGCCGAGATCGGCGCGCGCATCGCGATCGTGCGCGAGACACTCGACGGCTTCGATTTCAAGGCGCTGGATAATGTGCCCTTCGTCTGGCTCACTTTGCCCGACCCATGGCTTTCCGGCACTTTCAAACAGGCCTGCCTCGAGCATGGCGTGCTCATCGACGACGAGGACGAGTTCAAGGCGGGGCGTTCCGAACAGGCCTTTCACGGCGTGCGGTTTGGCATCTCGCAGCCGCGACAGCGGGACGATATCGCGCACGGCGTGGCGGTGATCCGGCGGCTCTTGGACGAAGGCCGCGCCGGCTACGACAGCTTTTCCTGAACCGGCTTGAAACCGGCGGGTCGAGTGGCGATCTTTCGCTACTTGCGGTCAGCTGTTGCTTTCCGTCGTTTTTAGTCATCCGATGGGGTGTATCGGCTGCAACGCTTGCGATAAGACGGGACTCGATCCCAAGGACACAATTTGCCGATCATGACCATTTCCAATTCCGTGCCGATCACTCCGGAACTCATTGCCGCGCACGGGCTGAAGCCCGACGAGTACCAGCGCATCCTCGACCTGGTCGGGCGCGAACCGAGCTTTACCGAACTCGGTATTTTTTCGGCGATGTGGAACGAGCATTGTTCCTACAAATCCTCGAAGAAGTGGCTGCGCACCCTGCCGACCACCGGGCCGCAGGTGATCCAGGGCCCGGGCGAGAATGCCGGCGTGGTCGACATCGGCGATGGCGACTGCGTCGTCTTCAAGATGGAGAGCCATAACCATCCCTCCTACATCGAGCCTTATCAGGGAGCGGCGACCGGCGTCGGCGGCATCCTGCGCGATGTCTTCACCATGGGCGCGCGGCCGATCGCGGCGATGAACGCGCTGCGCTTCGGTGCGCCGGACCATCCCAAAACCAGGCACCTCGTTGCCGGCGTCGTTTCCGGCGTCGGTGGCTATGGCAATTCCTTCGGCGTGCCGACGGTCGGCGGCGAGGTCAATTTCGACTCTCGCTACAACGGCAATATCCTGGTCAATGCGTTTGCCGCAGGCCTCGCGAAGACGGACGCAATCTTTCTGTCCGAGGCCAAGGGCGTCGGCCTGCCGGTCGTCTATCTCGGCGCCAAGACCGGGCGCGACGGCGTCGGCGGCGCCACCATGGCCTCGGCCGAGTTCGATGACAAGATCGACGAGAAGCGGCCCACCGTGCAGGTTGGCGACCCGTTCACCGAAAAATGCCTGCTCGAAGCCTGCCTCGAACTGATGGCGTCCGGCGCCGTTATCGCCATCCAGGACATGGGTGCCGCTGGCCTCACCTGCTCGGCAGTCGAAATGGGCGCCAAGGGCGACCTCGGCATAGAGCTCGACCTCGACAAGGTGCCGGTGCGTGAAGAGCGCATGAACGCCTATGAGATGATGCTTTCGGAGAGCCAGGAGCGCATGCTGATGGTGCTGCGCCCCGAAAAGGAAAAACAGGCCGAGGCGATCTTCCACAAATGGGGCCTCGACTTTGCCATCGTCGGCAAGACCACCGACGATCTGCGCTTCCGCGTGCTGCACCAGGGCGACGAGGTCGCCAACCTGCCGATCAAGGATCTCGGCGACCAGGCGCCGGAATATGACCGTCCCTGGGTCGAGCCGAAGAAGCCGGCGCCATTGGCTGGCGATGCACCGCAAGCCGATGTGGCCGACGCACTGCTCAAGCTGCTGGGCGGACCGGACCTTTCCTCGCGCCGCTGGGTGTGGGAGCAGTACGACACGCTGATCCAGGGTAATTCCCTGCAGCTTCCCGGCGGCGATGCCGGCGTGGTGCGCGTCGACGGTCATCCGACCAAGGCGCTCGCCTTCTCCTCCGACGTGACACCGCGCTATTGCGAGGCCGACCCTTACGAGGGCGGCAAGCAGGCGGTGGCCGAATGCTGGCGCAATCTGACAGCCACTGGCGCTCTGCCGCTCGCTGCCACCGACAACCTCAATTTCGGCAATCCGGAGCGGCCGGAGATCATGGGCCAACTGGTTGGTGCCGTGAAAGGCATCGGCGATGCTTGCAGGGCGCTCGGCTTCCCGATCGTCTCCGGCAACGTCTCCCTCTACAATGAGACCAACGGACAGGGCATCCTGCCGACACCAACCATCGGCGGCGTCGGGCTGATTGCCGACTGGTCGAAAATGGTGCGCATCGGCTTTGCCGCCGAAGGCCAGATGATCGTGCTGGTCGGCGCGCCGACGATGTGGGGCACGCATCTCGGCCAGTCCGCCTATATGCGCGACATCCATGGCCGCGCCGACGGCCCGCCGCCGCCGGTCGATCTCGACCACGAGAAGCGGGTCGGTGACCATGTGCGGGCGCTGATCGGCTCCGGTGTCGTTACCGCGGCGCATGACGTTTCCGATGGCGGCATCGCGGTGGCGCTGGCCGAGATGGCGATGGCCTCAGGCATCGGTGCGACCATCCCCGGCCTGATCGGTACAGATCCGATCTCGGTCTGGTTCGGCGAGGATCAGGGCCGCTATCTGCTGACGCTGTCGATCGATCCGCAGAGCGAGGAATGGGGCGCCATTCGCGAACAGCAAAGCAAGCTCGGCATCTTCGCACCATGGATCGGCTCGACCGGCGGCAGCGAATTGAAGCTGGGCGAGGCACGTGCGATAGCGGTCAGCGAATTGACCGCCGCCCACGAATCCTGGTTCCCTCGCTTCATGGCAAATGAGGTCGTGGATCCGTGATGTGATCGAGTGGCGCCCTTTCGGTGTGGTTCATACGCCATTTCGACCATATCTATGAGATCACGACCTGAACAAGGAATCCTCGAATGGCAATGGACGCCCACGACATCGAACGGCTGATCAAGGAAGGCATTCCGGACGCCAAGGTGACGATTCGCGACCTGGCCGGCGACGGCGACCACTATGCGGCCGAGGTTGTGGCCGAGAGCTTTCGCGGCAAAAGCCGCGTCCAGCAGCACCAGATGGTCTATGACGCGCTGAAGGGCAACATGGGCGGCGTGCTGCACGCGCTTGCCCTACAGACCAGCGTGCCGGACTAATTCTACGCAAGCGGGAAGTCATGGCCAAAGGCGACAGCGATCCGGTTGCAGTCAGTGCCTATGCTTCCTTTGCCGAGCGCTATGATGCGCTGGCGCCGATCAAGCCGCACAACGCCCTCTATGAACGGCCGGCCTCGCTGGAGTTGCTGGGCGACGTGAAGGGTCTGACCATACTGGACGCCGGTTGCGGCTCCGGTATCTGCTCGGAAAAGCTGGCTCGCTCAGGTGCGCGGGTAAGTGCCTTCGACATTACGCCGGAAATGCTGGCTTTAGCACGTCAGCGCTGCGCTGGGCTCAATGTCGATATGCGGCTTGGCAATCTCGAAAGGGCTCTCGACTGGCTCGCGGATGGCAGTTTCGATCGCATACTTTGCTCGCTGGCGCTCGATTATGTCGAAAAACTGGGGCCGGTATTCGCTGAGTTTCATCGCGTCTCCTGCCCGGGCGGCTGGCTGGTGTTCTCTATGGGCCATCCAATGCGCGACTGGCAGGACACGCGCACGCGCGGGACGAAAACCTATTTTGAAACGAATCGCTGGGGTATGCATTGGGGAGGTTTTGGCGAACCCAATCCCTATGTTGAATCCTATCGCAGACCGCTCGGCGATATCCTCAATGGACTTGCCGATACGGGCTGGACGCTCGACCGCTTCGTCGAGCCACTTCCCGCGCCTGAGATGGAAATGGTCGACCCCAGGCATTTTGCCGAACTGAGTTTGGCGCCTGCATTCATATGCGTGCGTGCGCACAAATAACCCTCCCTCACCTTTTCGCCGAAACGGCAATGATCGGCCCGGCCGGATAGTTTCCACCAACAATCATCCGCTCGCCGTTCGACAGCGCCGAAACGACGCCGTCGAAGAAAAGCGCGTTGGCGCAGTCGAGCCCATCGCGAAACAGCCGTGCGAAGCTGCCGAGGCTGACTTCAGAGCGCGAGATCGCCAGCACGACGGTGTTTTCGTCACGCACGCCGACGCCGTTGCGGATATAGCGCGATGTGCCGTTCTGCTCGAAGCGGGGATGAAGCCGGCCATCGATCACCAGCATCGGGCCGGATTGCGTGGCGAACATCACGTCCGGCCTGGCGGCGGCATAGGCGCTTGTCTCCATGACCGCCGCCGTGCCGTCCTTGCGGACCAGGAACACGCCGTTCGGTTTCAGGAAGAAATTGCCTTCGCTGTCGGCGACGTTGATCGGCGCCTTCTCCTGGCCGTCTTCGACGAGAAGGCCGACTGGGGTCAGGTCTTGGTGATACATGCCGCCGTTCATGGCGAGCAGCACCGTCCGGCCCTGATCCGCCATCGCCTTGTCGAATTTGTCCAGTGAACCGAAAGCCTTGCCGTCGAGGCCTGTGTGGAACACACCGACGTCATAGCGGCGCAGATCGATTTCGCAGACCACATAGGCAACCGCCTCGAAGCTTGCATCGCGGCACGGCGCCGGCAATTCACCGCTAACGGCGAGCGGTGGGCGTCTCGGCGACCTGGCCCACCAAATCAAGGCCAGTGCGGCGAGCAGAACGGCGAGGAGGAACCCGGCGAGATATCGTCTTTTCATCACGCCTCGGGAAAGATGGTGGCCAACGGCTTGGCCCAAGATCAGACGTTCCTTTGCGCCATTTGCATGGCAAGGCGGCAAACATCTTGTTTCGCGCAACCCATGGGTTTATTTGAAGGGTAATGTTCGAGCCTGACTCCCACAGGCATGAAAGGGTATTCCATGAGCGGCATCAACGACTACATTGACAATGAAGTGAAGGGCAACGACGTCGTTCTCTTCATGAAGGGCACGCCCGGCTTCCCGCAATGCGGATTTTCCGGTCAGGTCGTGCAGATCCTCGACTACATCGGCGCCGATTATAAGGGTGTCGACGTGCTAACGTCGGCCGAGCTACGGCAAGGCATCAAGGACTATTCCAACTGGCCGACCATCCCGCAGCTCTACGTCAAGGGCGAATTCGTCGGCGGCTGCGACATCATCCGCGAGATGTTCCAGGCGGGCGAATTGCAGACCTTCCTCGTCGAAAAGGGTGCCAGCGTCAAAGGCGCCGCCTGACTTCTGTTTTGCGTATGGCCCTCCGAAGATCGACTGCGATTTTCGGGGTCGTACCCTAAGCGCCGGGGCACCTTGGCAAAAAGTTCTGCCCGCTATCGGGGCAATGAACGAATGGATGCGTCGGCCAGCCGGCGCATTTTCGTTTGAGGATCGGACTGGCCGTGGATCAGCAAGCACAAGCGCAGCAAAAGGCAAGCACTTTGCCTATTCCGCGCTGGGAATTCATTGCGCTGTGCGCGGCGCTGATGGCGCTCAATTCGCTGGCCATCGATATCATGCTGCCGGCGCTGCAGCAGATCGGCGCCTCGCTCGGCGTCGAAAATGAAAACCACCGGCAATATGTGATCACCGCCTATATCCTTGGCTTTGGCGGCGGACAGCTGTTCTTCGGGCCGATCTCGGACCGCTTCGGGCGCCGCGCGCCTCTTGTCGCAGGGCTGGTGATCTACGTCGTGGCGGCCGGCGCTGCGGCAATCGCCCCGTCATTCGCCACGCTTCTGCTATGCCGGGCCGTGCAAGGCATCGGCGCGGCGGCGACGCGCGTCATTGCCGTCTCGATCGTGCGCGATACGTTCGACGGAAGGCGCATGGCCGAAGTCATGTCCCTGATCTTCATGGTGTTCATGGCAATTCCGGTGGTGGCGCCCGGTATCGGCCAGTTCATCATGCTGTTTGCGACCTGGCACGTGATCTTCGTCACCATGGCTGCCGGCGCGCTGATCGTGTCCGCCTGGTCGCTGTTGCGCCTGCCCGAGACGCTACACCCCGAATATCGCCGGCCGCTGACGCTGTCCTCCATCATCGGCGGCTTCCGCATCGTTCTCACCAACCGCATCGCGCTCTGCTACGCCTTCGCCAGCACCTTCATCTTCGGCGCCATGTTCGGCTTCATCGCCTCGGCCCAGCAGATCTATGTCAGCGTGTTCGATGTCGGCGAGATGTTCCCGGTCATCTTCGCGGGGGTTGCCGGCGTGCTTGCTTTTTCGAACTACCTCAACGCGCGCCTCGTCGGCCGCATCGGCATGCGCCGTCTGTCGCAAAGCGCGCTGCTGCTGTTTCTGGCCATCAGCCTTGCCTGGCTGGTCGTTTCCATCGAAATGAAGATGCCGCTCTGGCTCTTCATTGCCTTCTTTGCCTGCGCCATGGTCCCGTTCGGCGCGCTCGGCGCGAACTTCAACGCGCTCGCCATGGAGCCGCTCGGTCACCTGGCCGGCACTGCCTCGTCGATCCTCGGGTTCATGCAGACATTTCTTGGCGGCATCCTCGGCACGCTGATCGGCCAAGCCTTCAACGGCACGGTGACGCCGCTGGCCGCCGGGTTCTGCAGCGTGTCGGTGGCGGCGCTGCTGATGATCCTCCTGGCCGAGCGCGGCAGACTGTTCCAGCCGCACAACCCGCCGGTTTAATGCACATTGCCGGGCGCGCCTAGGATGCACCCTCACTGACCGCGGTGAAGCGAGGGAACAGCGTACGTCCTGCGATTGCTCCACCCATGCTGTCCGAAACGGGCAATGGAAGAGCCTTGTCGAGCGCCTCGAGGACGGAAGCCACGAAGGCCCGGTTGAGCGAGCCATCGTCCCCTAGATGGGAGTAAGTGGCGCGCGGCTTGCCAATAAGCGTGCCGTTTCGGCGAATTGAGAACTGCAGCGTCAGGGTCATGCCCGCGGTGCCGGGCGGCGGCTTCCAACAGGCGACGATCGCGGAGAACATCTCGTCTATGGTGTCGACGGGGTCGGGACTGCGACATGCGCGTTCCCCAGATCTTGCTTCATTGACACCGGCAACCAAGGCAAGGGCAAAGGCCGTTGCAACAATTGCGGACCGAGGTTTCATTCGAGGTCTCCGGTTTCGCACAAGATTGGACAACTTTGGCAGCGAAGAGTTATTCCGCCCAGAGCTCGCGGCGCAGCTCTCGCCAGCTTTCCCGGTCCGGCGCGACCAGCAGGCCACCTCCGATATGCGATGGCAGATAGGCGCTGCCGTCGAAGCGCGCGGCATGGCCGCCGGCCTCCGCATGGATCAGCACGCCGGCCAGGTGGTCCCAGGGCATCAGCTTGTTGTAGACGACGAAATGGCCGTGGCCGCTGGCCAGCAGGCGGTATTCGTGGGCGGCGCAGCGATAATTGAACTGCGATAGCGACTTGGTCTGGTTGCGCGCCAAACGTGAGCGGTCCGGCTCGGGCACATAGTGCCATGAGACCGCACCGGTCATTTCCGACATCGGCGCTGGTTTGGCGACATGGACCTTTTCCAGATTGCCATGGGCATGGCGGATATGGCTGCCGGCGCCACTAACGCCGATCAGCCAATCCTTGCCGACGGGATCGTGAATGATGCCGGCGACCGTCTCGCCCTTGACCACGACACCAAGCATGACGCCGAACAGCGGCACGCCGGAGGCGAAGTTGAAGGTGCCGTCGACCGGGTCGACGACGAAGGCGAGTTCGGCATCGCCAAGACCGTCGAGCAGCGTCGGGTCGTCGGAGCAGGCCTCCTCACCGACGATCATTGCGTGGGGATAACGCTGGCGCAGCCTGGCGGTGATGAGCCGTTCGGCATTCACGTCGGCCTCGGTCACAAGATCGGCGGCCGAGGTCTTGCGGCGGACGTCGCCCTCGCTCAACCGGCGAAAGCGCGGCATGATCTCGGCGACGGCGGCGTCCGACAGAAGGTCGGCAAGCCAGTCGATCGCGCTGTCGTCAAATGTCATGGGGACCGTCTTGCTTTGCGTTAAGAGCATCGTTGAGGGCGGCGAAATCGAACAGCGTCCTGTCGAGCAGATGCGAGCGCCGCACATTGCTCATGGCTCGGATCATCGTATCCTTGCGGCCGGGCATGCGTTTCTCGATGTCGTCGAGCATCGCCTTCATGACGTTGCGCTGCAGGCCTTCCTGGCTACCGCACAGATCGCACGGAATGATCGGGAATTTCATGGCGCCGGCGAATTTCTCGAGATCGGCTTCCGCGCAATAGGCGAGCGGCCGCAGCACCATGACATCGCCCTCGTCGTTGAGCAGCTTCGGCGGCATGGCGGCGAGGCGCCCGCCATGGAACAGGTTCATGAAGAAGGTTTCCAGTATGTCCTCGCGGTGGTGGCCGAGCACCAGCGCCGAGCAGCCCTCCTCGCGGGCAATGCGATAGAGATGGCCGCGCCGCAGCCGCGAGCACAGCGAGCAATAGGTGTTGCCCTCGGCCAGCTTGTCGGTGACCACCGAATAGGTGTCCTGATATTCGATGCGATGCGGAATGGCATGGCTGTCGAGATAGTCGGGCAATATGTGTTTGGGAAAGTTTGGCTGGCCCTGGTCGAGATTGCAGGCCAATAGCTCGACCGGCAGCAGCCCGCGCCATTTGAGATCAAGCAGCACGGCAAGCAGGCCGTAGGAATCCTTGCCGCCCGACAGAGCGACCAGCCAGCGGTCGCCGGGCCTCACCATGGAGAAATCATCGATCGCCTGGCGGGCAAGCCGCAGCAGCCGCTTGCGCAGCTTGTTGAACTCGACCGAGGACGGCACATCGGCAAACAGTGGGTGAAAGCCGCCTTCGGCATTGGCGACCGGTTCAAGCGTTTCGGCGTCTGGCTGCATGTTCACGGCGCGTCGGCCCTAAAGTCCTGTTGCCGCCCGCAGTAGCGCATCGGACCGAAAATCGAAATCGATTTCCGAATCACGCCGCGGAAAAAGGAACGAAAAAAGAAAAGGCCGCCTGGACGGGCGGCCTTCGGTTGTATCGCGACGAACGCGCCGATCAGCGCGAATAGAATTCGACGACCAGGTTCGGTTCCATCTGCACGGCAAACGGAACGTCCGCCAGGCCGGGGATGCGCGTGAAGGCCGCGGTCATCTTGTTGTGGTCGGCCTCGATGTAATCGGGCACGTCGCGCTCGGCCAGGCCCACCGATTCCAGCACGATGACCAGCTGCTTCGACTTCTCGCGCACTTCAATGACGTCGCCCGGCTTGCAGCGGTACGAGCCGATGTTGACGCGCTTGCCGTTGACGTTGACGTGGCCATGATTGATGAACTGGCGCGCCGCAAAGATTGTCGGCACGAACTTGGCGCGATAGACGACCGCGTCGAGACGCGATTCGAGCAGGCCGATCAGGTTCTCCGAGGTGTCGCCCTTGCGGCGGTCCGCCTCTTCGTAGACCTTGCGGAACTGCTTTTCCGAAACGTCGCCATAGTGGCCCTTCAGCTTCTGCTTGGCGCGCAGCTGTAGGCCGAAATCGGAAAGCTTGCCCTTGCGGCGCTGGCCATGCTGGCCGGGGCCGTATTCACGCTTGTTGACCGGGGATTTCGGGCGGCCCCAGATGTTTTCGCCAAGACGGCGGTCGATCTTGTACTTCGCGGATTCGCGCTTGCTCATCGCATTCCCTTTCAAAACAACACACCCGGAACCTCATGGTCCGGGTGAAGGAAACGCGCCCTCCTCTGGCCTCCGTTTTCGAGACCTGACAGGGTTTTCCACGCAACGCGACGGAAAACCCACGGGACACGTCATTTCAAACAAGACACAAGGAAAGTAAAACCCGGCTTCCCCAACGTCTTGCACACATAAAGAAAACCACCGGGCATTGCGGCCCGGTGTTGGTGGGCTGGTTAAACGGAGATTTAACCGCTGTCAAGCTTCCGGCTGGCGCGAATCGCCGAACCGGATAGTGTTACGGTTGTAGAACGTGCCGGATGTGGCGGGAGGTTGCGCCAGCGGCATCAGGAACGGACTGAAGTCAGAGGAGCTGGAATTCGCATGAAGAAGTTCTTCCTTACGTTGGTAGGAGCCGCGGTGATGGCCGGCACGATGGCGGTCGCGCCCGAGCCGGCGCAGGCCCGGCATTGGCATGGGCACAGGCACCACCAAGTCTGCCGCATCGTGGTCAAGAAGAAGGTGGTGTGGCGCCACGGTCATCGCAAGGTCATCCGCTACAAAGTGCGGCGCTGCGGTTGGGGCTGGAACTGGTAATTTTTCGGCCTCGCCCGTTGAGACTTCATGGCCCGCGGCTCAGCCGCGGGCCTTTTATTGACCGGCATCCGCCGCCAGAATGGTCAGTCGATCAGTGTTTCGACTTCTTTTCCGGCAGGCCCTTGCGCTTGGTCTCGGCGAATTCCTCGAGCTGTTTTTCGCTCATGGATTTATACATTCCCTTCGACGCGCCTTTGAGCGCGCCCTTCTTGGTCTCGCCGCGCTTGGCTGACAATGCCGCGCCGGCCGCTTTCTGCTGGGCTTTTGAGGTGGCTGGCATGATGGTTTCTCCCGTTTCCAATGAGAGGAAAACGCATTGTCTGGTGCGATGTTCCCAAAGCGACAATTGCCTGCGGTCAGGATATCGCCAGGCCAAATCCCTGCATCAGCCGGCGCGTGGGAAAATTGGCGCTGTTCGAGGTGAAGACGGCAAGATCGGCGCCTTCCGGCAGGGCTTCGCCGCGGGCGGTCTCGGTGTCCGCCAGCAGCGAAAGCGCCCGGCGTGCGATCGCCTCGGCCGGGTCGAGCCAGTCGACCGGCCAAGGTGCTGTCTTGCGCATGCGGTTGGCCAAAAAAGGATAATGGGTGCAGGCAAGCACGACGATGTCGGTGCGTAGCCCGTCATGCTCGACGAAGCACGGCGCGATCTCGGCGCGCACGGCCTCCTCGTCGACAAAACCATCGCGCATATAGGCTTCGGCCAATCCCGCCAGCCTGTCGCTGCCGACCAGGCGGACATGGCATTTCTGCGCCCATTTGCTGATCAGATCGCGCGTGTACTGGCGCTTGACGGTGCCGGGCGTAGCCAGCACCGAAACCAGGCCTGAGCGCGTGCGTTCCGCCGCCGGCTTGATGGCCGGCACGGTGCCGACGAAAGGGTGGCCGGGAAACCTCTCGCGCAACGCGTCGATGACCAGCGTCGAGGCGGTGTTGCAGGCGATGACCGAAATGGCCGGCGAAAACCGGTCGAGCAGCCTGGCGAACAACTCCAGGATATGTGTTCTCAGCGCCGGCTCCTCCCAGGCGCCGAAGGGGAACGCCGCGTCGTCGGCGACATAGATGAAGCGGCGGTCAGGCATCAGGACGCGCGCCTCACGCAGCACGGTGAGGCCGCCAATGCCGGAATCGAACATCAGGATCGGACGGGCGCTCGATGGATTGGTCATTGTCATTGAGTCACTAGGGGCTGGGAATCACTAAGGACTGGGAATCACTAAGGGCTGGGAATCACAAACGAGATCACGAGGAAAGGCCCGGCCCATGCTTTCTGCTTCGGCCAATGATGCTTTATCCGGCCGCTTCTATGTGGAACCATCATGGCCTTGATGCGGCGCGCCGGTCACACAAGGCCCCGCTTGCCGAAGCCGCCGGCCCGCGGCCGGCCGTTCGCCGGAGATGCAGGTTGAGATGCAAGGTGGTTCGACGGCACCGGCGCGGCCCGCGTGGCGTAGGCTGGAGCCAGGGCCGTCGCGCCGGCGGCCGACTCTGAATGAGGCGTCCTGCCGCCGCGCAGCGGCCCGGGTGAGTCGAAATCGTCGAAGCTCAGGGACGACGCCATATCCGCAGAGCCGCCACCCGCCGGCTTGGCCGCCAAGATGACGGCCCACAGCCCGACAAGAGCGAGTCCCAGCAGGTTAAGGCCGGAATGCGAATCTTCGCCGTCGAATTTTACGACAAGAACAGTGCCGGCCTGCAGAATCGCAAACAGGATCGAGAACACGATATACGACCAAAGGATCCAACCCGACCCTTGCGCGTCGCGGCTTCGACGCCAGGCGAAATTCGCGCGGAACAGAACGATCACCAGCGAGGCGACGAGAACGGCCGCGGCCAGTCCTTCCCTGGAAGGACCAGGTTGCGAATTGGCCAAGCCCTCGATGCCGATGGTCCACAAGACGCACAGCACAAAGGTCACGATTTCCGTAACCAGCAGAGCCACGGAATAGAAGAAAAAGCGAAGACGACCGATATCCGAGCTAAACATCCGAGGATCCATCGTTTTGAAAACCATGGATCAAACCAAATAAAATTCGGTTACTGGTAAGACAGCTGCATTCGCAAGCCTAGTCTTTGTCTTTCGCCTTGCCGGCGCGTGCCGCCGCTGCCGGAAGCCGCCTTGGATCGTCGCCGGGCGATCCGTCGCCGCGCGGCATGGCCGGCGAGAACCTGTCCAGCGATGATATTATACCGCGCAGCACCTTGAGCTCCGGCTCGGCAAAGCCGGGGCGGGTCAGCACTGCGCGCAAATTGTCGACCATCTTCGGCTTCTTCGCTGCCGGGCGGAAATAGCCGCGCGCCTCCAGTGCGCCTTCCAGATACGCAAACAGGCCGTGCAATTCTTCCTTGGCAGCCGGCGGCATTTCGGGGCCGGAGAAGTTGGTCCTGGTCTCGTCCTCCAGGCCGGACTTCATCCATTCATAGGACATTAGCAGGGCCGCCTGGGCGATGTTGAGCGAGGAGAAGGCTGGATCGACGGGGAAGGTGACGATCTCGTCGGCGAGGCCGACCTCGTCATTATAGAGGCCGAAGCGCTCGCGGCCGAACAGGATGCCGGTGCGCTGGCCGGCCCGCTGCCGCGCCCGCAGCGCCCTGCCCGCCTCGACCGGACCGCGCACCGGCTTGAAATTATCGCGCGCGCGCGCCGTGGTGGCGAAGACGAAGTTCAAATCGCCGACTGCCGAGGCCAGGTCATCGAACACCGTGACGGCATCGATGACGTGGTCGGCGCGGCTTGCGGCGGCACGCGCCTTCTCGCTCGGCCAGCCGTCGCGCGGATTGACGAGCCGCAGCTCGGCAAGGCCGAAATTGGCCATGGCGCGCGCGACCATTCCGATATTCTCGCCGAGCTGCGGCTCGACCAGGATGATCGCCGGTCCGGACGCTGGAGTTCCGGAGGCAAGAGGGGTGTCGGGATCCTGGGTAGCGGCCATGGTTGTCAGTGAACTGCTGTTTGCGGCATTTCGCAGTCCCCTGCCACATTTGGCGGCGAAAATGAAGCTTTGGCAAGGAATGCCGTCACTGCGGAGCGGTTCGCCGTTTGCGCGGCCAAAAAGCCTTTGATATACGGGCCGCATCCCAGGGTCGGCAGCCGTGCGGGCAAGGCCGTTCCGTTCCCCAAAAGCGAGGCATTCTTTCCATGGCGAAGATCAAGGTGGCGAACCCGGTCGTCGAACTCGACGGCGACGAGATGACCCGCATCATCTGGCAGTTCATCAAGGACAAGCTGATCCACCCTTATCTCGACCTCAAGCTCGAATATTACGACCTCGGCATCGAGCACCGCGACGCCACCAACGACCAGGTGACCATCGATTCGGCCAACGCCATCAAGAAATACGGCGTCGGCGTGAAATGCGCGACGATCACGCCCGACGAGCAGCGCGTCGAGGAATTCAAGCTGAAGAAGATGTGGAAGTCGCCGAACGGCACCATCCGCAACATCCTCGGCGGCACCATCTTCCGCGAGCCGATCATCATGAAGAACGTGCCGCGGCTGGTGCCCGGCTGGACCAAGCCGATCATCGTCGGCCGCCACGCCTTCGGCGACCAGTACCGCGCCACCGACTTCCGCTTTCCCGGCAACGGCAAGCTGACGATCAAGTTCGTCGGCGAGGACGGCCAGGTGATCGAGCACGACGTTTTCGACGCACCCGGCGCCGGCGTCGCCATGGCCATGTACAATCTCGACGAGTCGATCCGCGAATTTGCCCGCGCCTCGCTGAACTACGGCCTGCTGCGTAATTACCCCGTCTACCTCTCGACCAAGAACACGATCCTCAAGGCCTACGACGGCCGCTTCAAGGACATCTTCCAGGAGGTCTACGAGGCGGAATTCGAAGCAGAATTCAAAGCGAAGAAGCTCTGGTACGAGCACCGGCTGATCGACGACATGGTGGCCTCCAGCCTGAAATGGTCGGGTGGATATGTCTGGGCCTGCAAGAATTATGACGGCGACGTGCAGTCCGACACGGTGGCGCAAGGCTTCGGCTCGCTCGGCCTGATGACCTCGGTGCTGATGACGCCGGACGGCAAGACCGTCGAGGCGGAAGCCGCGCACGGCACCGTCACCCGCCACTATCGCCAGCACCAGAAGGGCGAGGAGACCTCGACCAATTCGATCGCCTCGATCTTTGCCTGGACGCGCGGCCTCGCGCACCGCGCCAAGCTCGACGACAACGCCGAACTGAAGCGCTTTGCCGAAACCCTGGAAAAGGTCTGCATCCAGACGGTCGAGTCCGGCTTCATGACCAAGGACCTGTCGCTGCTGATCGGCCCCGACCAGCCCTGGCTTTCGACCACCGGCTTCCTCGACAAGATCGACGAGAATTTGCAGAAAGCGATGGCCTGAGCCCAACCCACATGGGCAAGCCCGTCGTCTACGGCGCGGATTACAGCGTCTATGTGCGCATCGTCCGGCTGGTGTTGGAGGAAAAGGGCGTCGGCTACGAGCTCGTTCCCGTCGACATCTTTGCGGCGGACGGCATTCCCGGCTGGTACTTCGAGCACCAGCCGTTCGGCCGCATCCCGGCCTTCGAGCATGACGGCTTTCGCCTCTACGAGACCGGCGCGATTGCCCGTTATGTCGACGAAGCCTTTGACGGCCCGGCGCTGCAGCCGGTCGAAGCCCGGCCTCGGGCGCGCATGAACCAGATCACCGGGCTGCTGGGTGCCTACGCCTACAGGGCCATGGTCTGGGATGTCGCCGTCGAGCGGCTGGAAAAAACGCCGCCGGACGAAGCCGTGATCGCCAACGGGTTGAGGCAGGCGAGAACGGCGCTGCAGGCGCTCTCTTCGCTGAAAGCCGAAGGGCCTTGGCTGTTGGGGACGCACCTGACGCTGGCCGACCTGCACGCCGCACCGATCATCGGCTATTTCGTCAAGGTCTCCGAGGGGCGAAAACTGCTGGCCGAGTTTGCCGATATTCGGAATTGGTATGCGCGCATCACTCAACGTGCGAGTTTTGCGAAGACCGAAAAGGCGGGGTGAAACCGCCGCGAGGCGCGGCAATCTGGCAGGACTTGGGTTCCTCGCCCCGCTTGCGGGGAGAGGTGGCTCGGCGAAGCCGAGACGGAGAGGGGAATTCGGCACCCCTCCTCGAACGTCTTGCATATGTCCGCCACAGGCTTCCTTTTCGTCTGCTTGCGCAGGGGCGGGGGGGGGGGGGGGGGGGGGGGGGGGGGGCCCACCCGCCCGGGGAGCGGTCAAAGCCCCCCCCCCCCGCCAAGGAGTTACTAAGGCCCCACTCCGGCTCCTTTTCGGTTTGTTGGCCCCCCCCCCCGCGCGGGCGGGGGCGGGCCCACCTCTCCCCCAC
>NZ_JAMYTU010000018.1:0-120594 GCF_040322615.1 Mesorhizobium sp. M0119 | reverse complement strand
ATTGATGCGAAAGCTCATCATCCTCGCAAACGCTCTCCTCAAGGCGCAGCGAAAATGGGCCCCTAAAACCCCTTGATCAAAACGGATACTTTAGGTTCTTGTTTTATGCATGTCGTTGTCGCAAAACCGCTGCACACTTTTGCGCGACATGCATTAGCCGCGCCGCAAGCTGACCAGCAGCACAAAGCCGACGCCGGACTTCCTCGGCGCAGGCGCCTCGATGGTCGAACCAGCATCGGCGCGCATCGTCGGCACGGCCAGGACCGGGGCCGCCAGAAACATCAGGATGAGCGCAGTCCGCGGCAGAAGCCGAAGGGTCTTGAGGATATTGGCGGTGAGGCGGGTCATGGCGTGGTTTCTAAATCTCGCTGTCGGGTTCAGTGGCGAAGCTGGTTCGGGCAACCGAGCCGGCAGGAAATGGCGACGTCCCACGCGCGGGCCGGCCGGCCGGCTTCGGCGACAAGGACGGCGAACAACATGCCGAACAGGCTCATCAGCAGGCAGACGATGGTGAAGCGGCGGGCAAGCATTGCGCGGTGTCTCCTTCAACACGCATGACAATGCCTTGCCCAGCCTGAACCGGCTCTGATGGCGCCGTTCATCCGGGGTTCAAAATGGTTGATGATCTCTGGGCGTGAGTTTTCTACGCTATGGAGGATCTGACACGGGAGGGTGTTGTCCTCCAGCCAGGGCTCTTTGATTCCCGGAAGTACGTTCGTTTTTCCAATCGACGCGCTTGATTGACTCGCATCGAGGCCACCCCTACAAGTCGTAAGCTTCGGGTGATCCGGAGTCGCACGAATTGGCTGCATGGGGGGCGGCTTCATGATGTGTACCCGGAATCTCGATCTTTTTTCGACGCCTCGACAGCCTACTGGCAATGCGGGGAGAATCCTGCGTTCGCAGGCGAGCCAGCTTGCCCTGAGATCAGCCATCGGCCTTGCGGCCGCGGCCGGCGCGAGCCTGTTGGCTCCAAGCCAGGCCTGGGCCGCTTGCTTAGTCGGCGGTGTCATTGTCCAGTGCAATAATACCGTCACCACAGACACGACATTCCCCGTCAACCCACCTAATGACCGAGCTTACGCGGGCCTGATTGCAACTCCGATTGTCCTCAATGTCGATGCGGGAACGACGGTAAGCGGCAACGGTCTTGCGGTTAGCAACACCGGCGCCGGCGGTATCACTGTCACCAATAACGGTGCGATCATTGTCGATGCCGGCAACACGCCGACCGCGGGCGGCACCGCGGCGCTGTCGCTCTCGGCGGCCGGTGGCGTGATCGCCTACACGGGCGGCGACATCACCAACAATGGCACCGGCAACGCCTTCGATGCGAGGCAGACAGGTGGTGTCGGCTCGGTGGATATCAACGTCTCCGGCAATGTCTTTGCGGCGTCTGGCGAAGGCATCACCGTCCGTGACGTGGCGACCAGCACCGGGATTTCGGTGGTCACCAACGCTGTCACCGCGCTGACGGCGGGCAAGGACGGCATTGACGTCCAGACGCAGTCGCTGACTGGCAATATCACGGAGGTCGCCAACGGCAACATCCAGGCCGGCAATGCTGGCATGGTGGCGGCGATCTTCCCGGCCGCCGGCACGGGCAACATCGACGTGACCGCCAACGGGTCGATCGACGCGCGGTTCGGCATCGACGCCGAGAACTTTGGCTCGGGCTCGACCACGGTGACCACGGTCGGCCCGGTCAATGCGACCAGCGGCAACGGCATCTTTGCGCTCTCGACCGGCGGCGCCGTCACGGTGACCGCGGGCGATGTCACATCCACCGGCAATACCGCCATCGTCGCCCAGCAGACCTCGGCCGCCGGTGCGGGTGCGGTCGACGTGACCGCGGGCAACGTCTCGGGCACGACCGGCATCTTCGCGTTCAACAACGGCAGCGGCGCGATCGGCATCACCGCCAACGGCACGATCGAAGGCGATGTCGCCGCGATCATCGCGCTATCGAACACCGGCCACGCGATCGGCATCACCCTTTCCGGTGCGACGCACAACAGCGCGCTGACCGCGACAGCGCTGGCCATCACCACCTCGGGCGGCGCCACGATGCTCACCAATGGCGGCGCGTTGACCGGCCGGGTGGAGCTCGGGGACTTCGCCGACCTGGTGACCAACAACGCCATCTGGACAACCGGGGGCACCAGCCTGTTCGGCGCTGGCATCGATAGCGTGGTGAACGCGGCCGGAGCATCCCTCGTCACCGCCAGCAATGGCGCAACGCTCGAAACGACCACTTTCAGCGGCCTCGAATCCCTGTCGAATAACGGTCTTCTCACCATGCAGGACGGCGGCGCCGGCGACCGTACCTTGCTTTCCGGCGATGCGACGCTGGCCGCCGGATCCACCTATGCCATTGATATCGACGCGGCACTTCAGTCGGATCTGCTTCATGCAGCGGGTGCCGTGACGATCACTGGCTCGACGCTCGCTGTCAACGGGCTAGGCGGTCTGGTTTTCGGTGCTCACTATACGGTGCTGACCGCCGATGCCGGGCTGACCGGCGAGTTCGCCTCGGTGACAGGCCTGCCCGCCAACACCGCCTTCCTGGGCATGGTGGATACCTATGACGTCAACAATGCCTACCTCGACGTGTTGAAGGTGCGCGATTTCGCCGATGCCGGCGTGACGCGCAACCAGATCGCCACGGGTCAGGGACTGGACAGCATTCCGGAATCCGGATCCCTGTTCAACGCCGTCGCCAATCTGGCCACCGACGCGGAGGCCCGCAGCGCCTTCGACCAGCTGTCGGGCGAGATCCATGCGTCGGCCAAGGGCATGCTGCTCAACGACAGCCAGTTCGTGCGCGATGCGGCCACCAACCGCATCCGTACCGCCTTTGGCGATGCCGGCACCGCCGCATTGCCGGTCATGGCCTATGGCGAGGGCGGGCCGGAGATGGTCGCGGCCGACACCGACCGCTTCGCCGTCTGGGGCCAGGCCTTCGGCTCGTGGGGCAGTAGCGAGTCGGACGGCAACGCTGCCGCCTTCGACCGATCGATCGGCGGCCTGCTGGCCGGTGCAGATACTCTGGTCGGCGACTGGCGTGTCGGCCTGCTCGGCGGCTACAGCCGTTCGTCCTTCGACGCCGACGATCGTCATTCCTCGGGCGATGCCGACAATTATCATCTCGGCCTCTATGGCGGCACGAACTGGGGCGCCATCGCCTTCCGCACCGGTGCCGCCTACAGCTGGAGCAGCCTCTCGACAAAACGCAGCGTCGCTTTCAATGGCTTTGCCGACCAGTTGACCGGCGACTACGACGCGTCCACCGCGCAGGTCTTCGGCGAAGTCGGCTACAAGACTGATGCCGGCCGCTTCAAATTCGAGCCCTTCGCCAATCTCGCCTATGTCAGCGTGCATACGGACGGCTTCACCGAAAAGGGTGGTGGCGCGGCGTTGACCAGCGCCAGTTCGACCACGGATGCGACCTTCACCACGCTCGGGCTGCGCGCATCGACCGACGTCGCGCTTGGCGGCATGAACGCGACGGCGCGCGGCATGGTCGGCTGGCGCCACGCCTTTGGCGATGTCACGCCGGTTTCGACCTTCGCCTTCGCCGGCGGCGATGCCTTTACCATAGCCGGCGTGCCGATCGCGCAGGATGCAGCCCTCGTCGAGGCCGGCCTCGACCTGCAAATGTCGGCCAATGCCACGCTCGGCCTGTCCTATTCCGGCCAATTCGACGGCGGCGTCGTCGACAATGGCGCCAAGGCGGATCTCCGCGTCAAATTCTGACAACGACAGAGAAGAGGGTCGCCGTGATGTGGCGAAAAATACGCCCGACAATAATGGCGGCTTTGATCGTCTCGGTGCCTGTGTCCGCGCCGGCGCAAGAGCCTGCGTCGACCCTGCCGGGAGGCGCGTCGTCTCTCCAGGAAACTTACCAGGACTGGCGCCTCTCCTGCGAAAGTGCCGCGCCCCGGGCGATTTGCACTGTGTCCCAGCAACAGGCGCAGAAGAATGGCCAGCGCGTGCTCGCGATCGAATTGCGTCGAAACGGCAAAGATACTCTTTCCGGCGATCTGGTTTTACCCTTCGGTTTGCTGCTCGATGCCGGCGCCACGCTTCAGATCGACGATGGGCAGTCACGCAAGCCTTTGCGCTTTTCGACCTGTCTGCCGGGCGGATGTATCGTGCCGCTCAGCTTCGATGCCGCGATGATTGCAGCGCTGCGGGCCGGTACCGCTCTGCGGGTGAAGACGCAATCCACCGACAGCAAAGAATTCGCTCTGTCGATTTCGCTGAAAGGCTTGGCTGCCGCGCTCGATAGGCTGCAGGTTCTCGGCGGGGTTTGATCCCGAGCTCTTCTCGTCACTCTCCATATGTTTTTCGACAGGCTGCAAACTGACCTCGCGGTAAGCTGAGCAGGGCACGGTCGTCGCCGCGGCCGACTGGCCCCGCTCACCACGGCAGGAAGGGCACAATCAGAGCTTGTGCCAGGTCTGGCTCTTGCAGATCAGCCCGCCGAAAACGCAGCCGCTCATCTTGAGTGAACTGCCGGAAAGCGAAGCCTTGCCCGAATAGGTCTTGTCGGTTTCCGGGTCGGTTATGGTGCCGGCATATTTGTTGTCGCCGGCCACCTTCAGTGAACCGATGTTCTTGCCGGCAAATTTGCCGGATTTGAGCGTAATCGAAAACGCCCCGCCGCCACCCGAAATGGCGGCAGTCGATCCGGCTTGCGTTTTCCAACTGCCTTCGATCGGATCGGCCCATGCCGCGCCGGTCATCATTATTGCGGCCGCGAGGGCCGGGCTCACTTGTCGAAACATGTCTCTCCTCCCTCAGGCAAGTCCAATCGGGCTCCGTCCCGGCTGTCTGCCCCTTACGCAAACGTAAGCTAGTCCAGCTCCCGGAAAAACAAAAGCGGTGCCGCCACGGAGGGGTTGCGGGTTTTTGCCCGCTCCCGAACGGCCGCGCCGGCGAAAAAATGAAACGGGCCGCACACGTCTTTGTCTTCTGTGGTTAGCGGAGTCTTGATCCGTGCCTCGCAAGTTTTCTTCAAATTTTGTGCAAACCGGCGCGATTGCTGGCTTTGTATCCTTAACGAATTTTCGCGTTTACCTCTTGTTTTAGCTTTGTTTTCCTCAAATTAAGCACGCCATTTAACGACGGATTCAAGCCTCCGCGGCATTCTCGAAAGCATCGAAAGAGCGGCCGCCCCCGAAGGTAATCAAGAACACCGAGGGACAGACGGAGACAGCTCTCGGGAGCCAGAACAGGGGTTTGAAATGGCACGTTTTGAAATGCTTGAAGCCGGCTTCGGCGCCATGGGGGCAACTGCCCAGGCCGATATTCTTTTCGAGTTGGGCATGATGTATGCGACCGGCCGCGATTGCGAGACCGATGTCGTCGCCGCCCACAAATGGTTCAACATCGCCGCGATCAAGGGTTCGGCCCGCGCCGCGGAACTGCGCTCTGAATTGTCGGCCGCCATGTCGAAGGTCGAGATCGCCAAGGCGCTGCGCGAAGCCCGCGAATGGATGACGATGCACTGAATTCGCCGGCATCGACTTCACAGGGGTACTGACCTCACGACAGGGACGCTTCGGATCAAAGCCGCGCAGACGGCTGGACCCGAAAATCAAGGCCGCGCAAGACGGCTGGGCCAACAAGAACACGGCAGGCGGACGAGCCGTGCAATAAACCGTACAAAACAGGGAAGGCGAGCGGATCCCGGTGCTGATATCTCGGGAAGCTCGATGAGAAAAGCTGCGACCGGCCGGAACAAGGCTGGCGCGGCTTTGTCTTTGCGACAGCGTGTTGCAGGCCCAATCGAGCGCCGACGATGCGTCTAGACAGCTCCGGTGAAGGATGAAATTCTCCGGCCACTCTGGAAGAGGCGCGGCCGGGATGGTCGCGCGAGAGTGGAGGAGTTATGTCACCATGAAGAAATTCAGTATTTTGAGCGCAGCCATATTTGGCTTGATGATGACCGCGCCGGTCGCCTTCGCCGATGACATCACCTTTTCAGTGGTCGGACCGATGACCGGTCAGCTTGCCACCATCGGCGATCAATTCAAGCAAGGCGCGCAAGCCGCCGCCGACGCGATCAACGCGGCCGGCGGCGTCGATGGCCGCCAGATCAAGCTCGACGTCCAGGATGACCAGTGTGATCCGAAACAGGCGGTTTCGGTCGCCAACCGCGTCGTTGCCAACGGCGTCAAGTTCGTCGATGGCCATGCCTGTTCGGGCTCGAGCATCCCGGCCTCCGCGGTCTATGCCGAAGCCGGCGCGCTGATGATGAGCCCGGCTTCGTCGAACCCGGTGCTGACCGACGCGGCGGCGAAAGCCGGCTGGCCGACGATCATGCGTCTCTATACGCGCGACGACGCGCAGGGCGCTTTCATCGGTCCATGGATCGCCAAGAAATATGCCGGCAAGAACGTCGTCATCCTGCACGACAAGAGCGCCTACGGGCAGGGCGTCGCCGATGTCGTCAAGGCAACGATGAACCAGAACGGTCTCAACGAGATCCTCTATGAGGGAATCAACGCCGGTGAAAAGGACTACGCGGCGCTTGTCACCAAGCTCAAGGACCTGAAGGCTGACGTCGTCTATTTCGGCGGCTACCACCCCGAAGCCGGCCTCATCCTGCGCCAGTCGGCGGAACAGAACCTGAAATTCCAGCTGATCATGCCGGACTCGATTGCCACGCCGGAATTCTGGCAGGTTTCCGGCCCGGCCGGCGAAGGCACCATGTTCGTCTTCCCGTCGGATCCGCAGGCGAAGCCCGAAGCCAAAGAAGCCATCGAAAAGATCAAGGCGGGCGGCTTCGTGCCCGAGGGCTTCACGCTGTTCTCCTATGCCGTGATCCAGGCCTTTGCGGAGGGCATCAAGCGCGCCGGCAGCGACGACCCGGCCAAGGTTGCCGAAGCTTTGAAGAGCGGCGAGCCGATCAGCACCGTCGTCGGCGCGGTCACTTTCGACGAAAAGGGCGACCTCAAGAACGTCAGCTACGACATCAACCAGTGGCACGACGGCAAATACGCGCCGATCCAGCCGTAGTGGCTGGCGTCGCCCGCAGTAAACGGAAATGGCCGGGTCAGACCCGGCCATTTTCATTTTGGGCGGCGTTTGTGGGGCGTGTCTTCGATATCGACTTGTGGAGGAACAGCGGTCAGCCGTGGGCTTCCTCGGCAAAACGCACCAGCACGGTCCCGTCGGTGACCTGCGCGCCTTCGGCAGCAATCTCGGCGATAACCCCGTCATGGGGGGCGGCAATGGTGTGCTCCATCTTCATCGCCTCCAGGATCAGCAGCGGCTGGCCCTTGATCACGGACTCGCCTTTGGCTGCACGCACCAATTTGACCAGGCCGGGCATTGGCGCGCGCAGGCTTCCGGAAGCGGCGGCGGCTTCGTCGGCTCGCGCCAGCGGATCCGGCACGGCAAAACCGTAGCCGATGGCGCCATCGAAGACCGTGACGTGGCCCGGCCAGCGGGCGAGGCGAGGCGTCGCGCGAAGATCATGCGAATTCACGCTGTCATAGGGCGCGTCCAGCGCCACCTCGAACCGTCCGTCCGGCCGCACCGACACGCGCGCGACGATCCCCTGCTCGCCAAATTTCAGCAGGGTGCGCCGCGCTACAGCGTGGAAATGCGCATAGCCTGCCAGCGACGACCAGGGATCGTCCGAGGACCGCAAGTCGCTCGCACCGGACGCGGCAAGTGCCGCGGCGGCAATTGTCTCACCGCTCGGCGGCGGAACCGCCGTCAACGCCAGTTGATGCCTGGCTATCAGGCCGGTATCGACATCGCCCGCCGCAAAATCCGCATCAGCGGCCAGCGCGGCAAGAAAGCCAGTGTTGACCGTCGAGCCGGCGATTTCGGTCTGCGACAGCGCCGCGCCAAGTGCCGTGAGCGCCGCCCGTCTGTCCTTGCCATGGACGATCAGTTTGGCGATCATCGGGTCGTAAAACGGCGAAATCGCATCGCCGGCGCGCACACCGGTTTCGATGCGCATGGTCGCACCCTCTGGTGCCGGCTGCGGAAATTTCAAATGGTGCAAGGTGCCGGTCGCCGGCAAAAACCCTCTTGCCGCGTCCTCGGCATAGATGCGCGCCTCGAAGGCGTGGCCGGATAGCGCGATCTCGCTCTGCATCTTCGGCAGTTTTTCGCCGGAGGCTACCCGCAACTGCCACTCGACCAGGTCGATGCCGGTGACCATTTCGGTGACGGGGTGCTCGACCTGCAGGCGGGTGTTCATTTCCATGAACCAGAAACGGTCGGCCTTTAGACCTTGCGAGGCATCGACGATGAACTCGATGGTACCGGCGCCGGAATAGTGGATTGCCTTGGCGGCTTTCACCGCCGCCTCGGTCATCGCCTTGCGCAGTGCCGGCGTCATGCCCGGGGCAGGCGCCTCCTCGATCACCTTCTGGTGGCGGCGCTGCGCCGAGCAGTCACGTTCGTGAAGATGTACGGCATTGCCGAAATTGTCACCAAACACCTGCACTTCGATGTGGCGCGGCTTGTCGACATATTTTTCCACCAAGACGCGGTCGTCACCGAACGCGGCTTTCGCCTCGCGCCGCGCGCCCGACAGTGCTTCCGAAAAATCATCGGGATGCTCGACGCGCCGCATGCCTTTGCCGCCGCCGCCGGCGCGCGCCTTGATCAGTACGGGGTAGCCTATCTCGCGCGCCTTGGAGGCGAGCAACACGATCTCCTGCGCTTCGCCATGGTAGCCCGGAACGACAGGCACGCCGGCCTTTTCCATCAACCGCTTGGCCGCGTCCTTCAGTCCCATGGCACGGATCGAGGCCGCCGACGGCCCAATGAAGATCAGCCCAGCCGCCGCGACCTGGTCGACGAAATCGGGGTTTTCCGAAAGAAAGCCGTAGCCCGGATGGATGGCCTCGGCACCTGTGGCCAAGGCCGCCGAGATGATCTTGTCGCCGCGCAGATAGCTTTCGTTGGCGGGAGCGGCGCCGATATGCACCGCTTCGTCGGCCATTTCGACATGCAAGGCGTGAGCGTCGGCGTCGGAATAGACGGCGACGCTGCGCAAACCCATGCTGCGTGCCGTGCGGATCACCCGGCAGGCGATCTCGCCACGGTTGGCGACCAGGATCTTGGCGAACATCGGGCCTCCGCAGGCAGAGCTTGCCGCCAACGGCGTGAATTCTCTTCACGCGAGCTGCGGCGATGCCCTGCTTTGTAGTCTGGCGGTCAAAGGGTAGGCAAGCGAGGCCTGCCTACTTTGAGGCCGCGATTTCGCAAGCTCCCCCGGTCGTGACCTTGTAACGGTTGCGGGTGGCCTGGCAGGATTTCATCGCCGTATCCTCGGCAGCCTTTTGCGACGGCGCATTCAAGCGCGAGCCGCAGATGATGTACAGCGAACGCACCCGGGAATACGGTGTGGTCGCATAGGCTGAATGGCCGCTGGCCGCCACATAGGCATTGTATGCCTTGGTGCACGGTCGCTTCGGGTCTAGCGATAGAGCCGGGTAAAAACGGATGTCGCCCTTGCTTCCCGTCAGCGATTCGGCGGCGCCGATATTAGGGCTCGAGATTAGAAGCAACCCACCTATTATCGACAAGACTGCTTGTTTGATGCCTATAGACTTCATTTTTCCCAACCATTGAAAACGTTGAAGGCCGACGAGTATCGGCCTATTTGGAGGCAGCTATGGCGCAGGCCCCTGCAGTCGTGACCTTGTACTTGCTGCGCGCGGACTGGCAGGACTTCAACGCCAGCGCTTCCGCAGCCTTCTGGGACGGCGCATTGAGATGAGCACCGCAAATAATGAATTCGGTTGCCCAGTTGAACGGCGTCATCGCATAGGCCGAGTGACCGCCCGCTGCCACATAGTCCTTGTAGTCCTTGCCGCAGCCTCCGATTGTACCCGGTGCAAAATAGACCGGAAAACGGCTGTCGCCCTTGCTTCCCGCCAGCGATTCGGCGGCGCCAACATTCGGTGCAGAGGCCACGAGCAGTGCAAGTATCGATATGGTTGTTCGCCTGATGGATAAAGATTTCATTGCCCAACCCATTTGAAAAAACCCAACACTGAAAGATATTCGCCTATTTGGAGGCAGCGATTTCGCAGCCCCCACCTGTCGTAACCCTGTAACTATTGCGGGTTGCCTGACAGGATTTCAACGCCAACTCTTCGGCAGCTTGCTGTGACGGTGCATTCAAGCGCGAGCCGCAGATGATGTACAGCGAACGGACCCGGGAATACGGAGTGGTTGCATAGGCTGAATGGCCGCCGGCCGCTACATAGGCCTTGTAAGCCATGGTACATTGATCCTTCGGATTCTGCGGCAAATAGGGATAGAAACGGGTCTCGCCCTTGCTTCCCGCCAACGACTCCGCCGCACCAACGCCATGCGTCGCTAATATAAGCAACGCCGCAAGTATCTGCACAGTTGTTCTCTGAAAAACCCGCCGCCTCATCTTCGCCCAATCCCCATTGGTATTTGCGATGATCAATAGCCGTGATTCTTTCGTCTGGCCAGATCAAGAAGCAAAAAATAGTCTGGAGATGTGGACGGGTGCCGCCGGCGCAGGGTTACACCTTGCCGAGTGCGGCAACGACCCGCTGATACAGTTCGGCTGTTAGTTCGTCGAAGCAGCAGAAAATGACGGTTTCCGGAACGATGTTCTGGCCGATGAAGGCACTCACGGTACCGACAGCAATTTGCGTCGCCTGATCCTTCGGATAGCGGTAGGCCCCGGTCGAGATCGCTGGAAACGCCACCGTCCGGCAGTCCTTTGCGGCGGCGATTTCGAGCGACCGGCGATAGCAGGAGGCGAGCAGTTCGGCTTCTCCTTTGCTGCCGCCTTGCCAGACCGGCCCGACCGCATGGATGATGTAGCGCGCGGGCAGCTTGTAGCCCGTGGTGATTTTTGCGTCTCCGACCTTGCAGCCATTCAGCATCCGGCATTCGGCCAGAAGCTCGGGGCCGGCCGCGCGGTGAATGGCGCCGTCCACGCCACCGCCGCCGAGAAGCGAGGTGTTGGCGGCGTTGACGATGGCATCGACCGCCAGCTTCGTTATGTCGCCGGTTTGAATGCGAATCCTCGGGCCGGTTTCGCTCATCTCACATCCTGAACACGCCGAAGCGTGTCTCCTCGATCTGGGCGTTGAGCGCGGCCGAAAGGCTGAGCGCCAGCACCTCGCGGGTCTTGGCGGGGTCGATGATGCCGTCGTCCCAGAGCCTTGCAGACGAATAGAGCGGGTGGCCTTCGTGCTCGTACTTCATCAGGATTGGCTTCTTGAATTTTGCCTCCTCTTCGGCGCTCCACTCGCCGCCCTTGCGCTCGATGCCCTCGCGCTTGACGACGGCCAGCACCGTTGCCGCCTGCTCGCCGCCCATCACCGAAATGCGGGCATTCGGCCACATCCACAGGAAGCGTGGCGAATAGGCGCGTCCGCACATGCCGTAATTGCCGGCGCCGAACGAGCCGCCGATGATCATCGTTACTTTCGGCACCTTGGCGGTGGCGACCGCCATCACCAGCTTGGCGCCGTCCTTGGCGATGCCGCCGGCCTCGTATTTTCGCCCGACCATAAAGCCGGTGATGTTCTGCAGGAAAATCAGCGGAATCCTGCGCTGGCAGCACAGCTCGATGAAGTGCGCGCCCTTCAGCGCGCTTTCCGAAAACAGCACGCCATTGTTGGCGACGATGCCGACCGGCATGCCGCTGAGGTGGGCGAAACCGGTGACCAGCGTGGTGCCGTAATTCTGCTTGAACTCATCGAACTCGGAGCCGTCGACGATGCGGGCGATCACCTCGCGCACGTCGTAAGGCTGGCGCAGATCCGTAGGCACGATACCGTAGAGTTCATGTGGATCGTGAAGCGGCGGAATCGATTTCTTCAGGGCCAAGCTTACAATTTTGTTCCGATTCAGGTTTTTGACGATACGCCGGCATATGGCCAGCGCATGCTCGTCGTCGAGCGCATAGTAGTCGGCAACGCCGGAAAGCCTTGTGTGCACGTCGGCGCCACCGAGGTCCTCGGCGGTGACGTCCTCGCCGGTGGCCGCCTTCACCAGCGGCGGCCCGCCGAGAAAGATGGTTGCCTGGTTGCGCACCATGATTGTCTCGTCCGACATCGCAGGCACATAGGCGCCGCCGGCCGTGCACGAACCCATGACGCAGGCGATCTGCGGAATGCCGGCGGCCGACATGTTGGCCTGGTTGTAGAAGATGCGGCCGAAATGATCGCGGTCGGGAAACACCTCGTCCTGGTTGGGCAGATTGGCGCCGCCGCTGTCGACCAGATAGACGCAAGGCAGATTGTTCTGTAGTGCGATCTCCTGTGCACGCAGATGCTTCTTCACCGTCAGCGGATAATAGGTGCCGCCCTTCACCGTGGCGTCGTTGACAACGACCATCACTTCGGTGCCTTCGACCCGGCCGATGCCGGCGATGAGGCCGGCCGAGGGGATGTCCTCGCCATACATCGACCAAGCGGCAAACTGGCCGATTTCGAGGAGCGGCGAGCCCGTATCGAGCAATTGCGCGAGGCGTTGCCGCGGCAGGAGCTTGCCGCGGGAGACGTGCCGCTCACGCGCCTCTTCCGAGCCACCGCGCTCGATGCCGGCGGCTTTTTCAGCGATGTCGGCGACCAGCGCCCGCATGCGCTCGGCATTGGCGCGGAAGATATCGGAGGCGGGCGAGATCTGCGAGGTGAGGGGGGCCATGGCGCTACCGGATCAGCTCGATTTTGCAGCCGACATCGAGGTCGCCCCAATCGCGATCGGCGGTGACGGCAATAGCGTTCTCGCGAATTGCCAGTGCGAGGCAGGCCCGATCGCCCAGCGACAAGCCGCGATGCCGCGTCAATTGGCGAAGCTGCCCGGCCGCGATGCCCATTGCGTCGTCGAAAACGGCGATCGGCATGCCGAGACTGGCGAGGTCGTCCGCGGCCTGTTCCATGCTGCGTCCCTTGTCGATCAGCTTGGCGATGATTTCGGCCGCATTGACTGAACTGCATTGTGCGTCCGGCGCGAACCCCAAAGCATTGTCGGTGCCTTGCTCGTTGAGCAGGATTGCGAGCGCCGCCGAACTGTCCATGACGTAGGGCTTCATTTCGCCCGCTTTCCCGTTGTCCCTTCGGCGTGAAGCCGGTCGAGACGCTTGTCGCTTCGACGCTGCTCTTCCCGCCGCTCCTTCAGAAATTCGTCGACGACGCTTTCACCGGGCTGTTTCAGCGCTGACAATTCGGCCTGGACCCGTCGCAGATTCTGCAGCCACGATCTTACCCGCAGCTCGCCGCTTTCGACATGAAGGATCATGTCCTCGCCAGGCTTCACGCCCATCTCCTCGCGCATCGCGGCAGGGATGACGAAGCGCCCGCCCTCGCCAAGCTTGACCCGCTCGCGTTTCGCCGGAACCCGAAGCGGCGTTTTGCGAGCGCCGGCATCGAACCGTGCTTGCGGGTCTTCTTCAAGTCCGGACTTTCCCGTCTTGCCCGCCATGGTCCGTCTCGCCTGTATTGTGGCACATATTCCGAAGTATGCCACATCTTGCGGCTTCTGGCAAAATCTTAAAAAGATGCCATCAGGCGCCCTCCGCCATGATTTCCCGCCCGATCAGCCATCGACGGATTTCGCTGGTGCCGGCACCGATCTCGTAGAGCTTGGCGTCGCGCAGCAGCCGGCTGGTCGGGTAATCGTTGATGTAGCCGTTGCCACCCAAAAGCTGGATGGCGTCGAGCGCCATCAGCGTCGCCTTTTCGGCGGCGAAGAGAATACAGCCGGCAGCATCCTTGCGGGCCGTCTCACCGCGATCGCAGGCGGCGGCTACGGCATAGACGTAAGCGCGCGCCGCGTTCATCGTCGCATACATGTCGGCGAGCTTGCCTTGCACCAACTGGAATTCGCCGATCGGCTGACCGAACTGCTTGCGTTCATGCACGTAAGGTATCGCCACGTCGAGGCACGCAGCCATCAGCCCGATCGGCCCGCCGGCCAGCACGGCGCGTTCGTAGTCGAGGCCCGACATCAGCACCTCGACACCGCGCCCCTCCTCGTGCAGCACATTGTCGAACGGCACTTCGACATTCTCGAACACCAACTCGCCGGTATTCGAGCCGCGCATGCCGAGCTTGTCGAGCTTTTGCGCCACGGAAAAACCGGCAAAGGCCTTTTCGACTATGAAAGCGGTGATGCCGCGCGAATTGAGTTCCGGATCGGTCTTGGCGTAGACGACCAGCGTCTCGGCATCCGGCCCGTTGGTGATCCACATTTTGGTGCCGTTGAGCACGTAGCGATCGTTGCGCTTTTCGGCGCGCAGGCGCAGCGACACCACATCGGAGCCGGCACCCGATTCCGACATCGCCAGTGCGCCGACCTTCTCGCCGCTGCAGAGCGAAGGCAGATATTTTTCCTTCTGCGCCTGCGTTGCCCAGCGGTTGATCTGGTTGACGCAGAGGTTGGAATGGGCGCCGTAGGAGAGGCCGACCGAGGCCGAGGCGCGCGAAATCTCCTCCATCGCCACGACATGGGCGAGGTAGCCCATGCCGCTGCCGCCGAAATCGGGATCGGCGGTGATGCCGAGCAGGCCAAGCCCGCCGAGCTCCGCCCACAGATGTGCCGGGAATTCGTTCGAGCGGTCGATTTCGGCGGCGATCGGTGCGATCTTTTCCTGGGCAAAGCGCCGCACCAGGTCGCGCAGTGCCTCGATGTCTTCGTCAAGCCCGAAGTTGAGCGTATGCGTGTACATGCCGTTCCTCCCGGCGCACGATCCCGAAAATCGGGATCATGCGCGAAATCAAGTTGCTAGAGCGTCCTTTGCGCGCCCGAATAGAGGCGCGGCGTCGTGGCTCGTTGTCTCGCCATCGTTCTTTGCTCCAACAAGGCGCATTGTCATTGCTAGATATGTAGCGGTGACTTCGGCGATCGACAGCCGCTCGCCCGGCCGGAACCAGACGATGACGCCGGTCATCATTTGGATCAGCGCCATTGCGGTGAGCCCGGTGTCTTCGATGCTGAACAAGCCCGCTTCGACGCCGTCGCGCAGGATGGCGCGCAGCTCCTTCTCGTAAGCCGTGCGCAGGCGCAGGATCTGCGTGAGTTTTTCGTGCGACAAGCTGCGCAGCTCCATGTTCGAGACATGGGTGGAATGGCGGCGTTCGACGTGGAAGGCGATGTGGTTTTCGACATAGGCGGCGAGCCGCGCTGCCGGACCGGCGCCGACAGGGCGTGTTGCGCGCCACGCCTCGATCAAGCCTTCCATATGCTCGCGCATCAGGGTGAACAGAAGGTCCTGCTTGGTCGGGAAGTAGCGGTAAAGCGCCGCTGCCTGGACGCCAACCTCGGCCGCCAGCTGGCGCATCGACATCGCCTCGTAGCCGAGACGCGCAATCAGGCTGACCGCCGCCTCGCGGACCGCAGCTTCGGTCTTCTCTCCGTCGGAACCGGTCGTACGCGCCATGACAAACCGCCTTTTCGCAGACAATAAAACAAACGTTCAATTAATTCAAGGACCGAGGTATGTCCGGGCAGGGCAATGGCTTCAGGTTTGCTCTATCTGCACCCTGGAGATTTTGTGCGATGGAAGCGAATGAGCAGGGTCATGCCTTGCTAGGCAACAATCCTGAAACCCGCGGACATGTCGCGAGCCTCGATCTCCTCGACATCGACCTTCGAAACCGCTGCCCCTGGCGGTCCTTGCCAAAGCCGTTCGATCATTGTCGAGACCGCCGCACCCGTCCCTGCAATCAAAGCTGTCACCGAGCCGTCAACTTCGTTGCGCACCCACCCGGCAAGGCCAAGCGCCGACGCCTCGCGCCGCGCCCAGACCCGGTAGCTGACGCCTTGCACCTTGCCGTATATGCGTATCTGCACCGTCCGGTCGTCCATCGCGCTCTCCATCTTTTGAGTCGAGTCTGGCGCAGCGTCTTGCAAATTCAACCGCGCCGCGTGCATCGAAGGTCTCTCTGCCGATCGCGATCCGCCAGCTTCACGTGCGAGATGGGCGGCGTCTCCATCGAATGATTGACTAAGTCAAATAATAGGCGATCATGGTCCTTACGGAGCGATCAGCCCGAAGGAGGTCGACATGCCGGCCGATCGGAATGCCCTTGTCGCGGAGATCCGCGACTTCAATCGCTTTTACACGCGGCTGATCGGGCTGCTCGACCAGACCTTGACGCACAGCGCCTATACGCTAGGCGAGGCGCGGCTGCTGTTCGAATTGGGCCGCCGATCCCATGCTGCCGCCAATAGCGGCGGTGAGGCAGGGTTTCTTGCGCGGGCATTCCACCTCGATCTCGGACCGGCAGCCTCCGAAATCGCTGCCGAGCTCCGGCTCGATCCGGCGTATGTCATACGCGTCCTGAGGAGGTTCGCCGCCGCCGGCCTGATCGAGATGCGCACTGACCCAGCCGATCGGCGCAGACGCATCCTGTCGCTGACCGCTCGCGGAAGTGCGGAGCTCGCCAGGCTTCAGGCTGCGGCGGATCGCGATCTCGCGCGGCTGACGGCCGGCCTCGCCGATGAAGCGGCTGCCGAATTATCGGACGCCTTGAAGCGCGTCATGCGCCTGCTAGCGGAGAAATAGCGAGCAGCACCGGGATCCCGGCGTTGCGCCCTTCAGTTTCCTCGCGCTGCCGCCAGTGCGCCAGGCAGTTCCTCGGCAAAGATGTCGAGCTCGTGGTCGAGGCCGACGCTGACCCGGATGCAGCGGTCGAGCACCGGCACCATCGGCTTACGGATGAACACGTCGCGTGACAACAGCGCCTGCAGCACTTTTAGTGCGAAAGCGCCGTCGCGGCCGCAGTCGATGGTGACGAAATTGGTCGCCGAAGCCAGCGGCTTCAGCCCGTTCGCCTCGGCTATTGCGGCAATGCGCCGGCGGCCGGCGGCGACCCGCGCCACCACGCTCTCCAGCCAGGCCTGATCGGCAAGCGCCTCGACACCGGCCATCTGCGCCATGCGGCTGACGCCGTAATGATTGCGGATCTTTTCGAAATCGCGAATCACCTGGGCTTCGGCCACCGCATAGCCGCAGCGTATGCCGGCCAGCCCATAGGCCTTGGAGAAGGTGCGCATGCGGATGACGTTCGGCCGCGCCACATCGATCGGCGGCAGCGCTGAGGATGGCCCTAATTCGCCATAGGCCTCGTCGAGCACCAGCATTGTGGTCTCCGGCAACGCTTCGATGAAGCGGCCGAGCTCGGCGGCTTCCCACCAGCTACCCATCGGATTGTCCGGATTGGACAGGTAGACCAGCGGCGCCTTCTCCCTGGCGACTGCCGCCAGCAGGTCGTCCAGGCTTTCCCGATCGTTCTCGTAAGGTACCGCGACCAGCCGCCCGCCGACGCCGGCAACATGGAAGTTGAAGGTCGGATAGGCGCCGCGCGAGGTCACCACCGCGTCGCCAGGCGCCACATACATGCGCGCAACCAGGCTGAGCAGCCCGTCTATGCCTTCGCCGATGACGACGTTTTCGCCACCGACACCGAGATGCCTAGCTACGGCTACCTTCAAATCGTGATTATCGGGGTCGCAATACATCCACATGTCGCCGGCAATCTCGGCCATGCGGGCAACCACGCGCGGTGAAGGGCCAAAGCTGCTCTCATTGGCGCCGATGCGGGCGCGAAAGGCGCGGCCGCGGTCGCGCTCCTGCGCCTCCGGGCCGACAAACGGCACCGTCGAGGGAAGCGCGTCGATGAGCGGCGTAAGGGGAGGGCGCAGGCGCATGATAAGTCTCGTTCGAAAGGGGCCTTCTTGCTAGCCTGCCAGCTTGGACTGCGCAAGTTCTGCGGCCAGCGGGAATCGTCAGGCTGGATTCTCCCGCATCATTTTGCTAGCGAGACATGATGAGTAACCGACTGCCGCCTGCTTGGTCCAAGCATATAAAGTCCCGTTCGGCGTCGAACGTGCAACCGCCGAAAGTGAAACCGCCGTCGCGCGCGCAAGCTGACGATGCGCTGCTGAGACAGGCCCTCGAACTCCAGCAAGCCAAGCGGCTCCCGGAGGCCGAGGAATTATGCCATCGCGTTCTCGCGCGCACGCCCAACCATCCCCTTTCGCTATACATCCTCGGTACGTTGGGGCTCGGTATCGACGACGAGTTGGCTCTTAAATATTTCGCGCGGGCAGTAAGCCAGGCGCCTCAAAACCCATATTTCCACCTCAGCCTGGGAGAGGCCTGTCTGAAGGTCGGCGACAGCTTGCTTGCGATCAAGCACCTGCAGCATGCCTGCGAATTGAAGCCCGATCTGGTGGAAGCGCTTTGCGGACTGGCGCGTGCCTACGTCAACTTCGACAAGGCCGAGATGGCTTTGCCCCTTTACGAGAAGGCGCTAACGATCAACGGCGACCACCCCATGGTCCGGATTGGTCTGGCTGGTGCGCTCACCAGCCTCGGTCGCATGGACGAAGCCAGAGCCTATCTCAATCAGGCAATAGAACGTCGCGTCGATGTTGGGGCAGCCTACAACTACCTGGTCGACACGCAAAAGTTCACCGAAAAACCTGCCGAGCTCGACTCTATCCTGCGCGAACTGTCCAATCCCAGGCTCGAACCGGTTGCTGCATCGCAGCTCCATCACGCCGCAGGCAAAGTGCTGAACGATCTTCAGCGCTATGAAGAGGCGATGGATCACTTCAAGAGGGCGAAAAAGGCCGCTGGTCACGATTTTGACCTGGAGTACTACCGCCGAAGTGTCGATTCCATGATCGAGATATTCAGCCCGTCACTATTGGAAGCCAAGGCTGGCCACGGCAGTCCGTCCGAGATGCCTGTGTTTGTGCTGGGCATGCCCCGGTCGGGGACGACGCTCACCGAGCAGATCTGTGCGAGCCATCCGGATGTTCATGGCGCCGGGGAGCTTTCGAAGCTACGGCGAATTGCGACCTCGATGGGCTTCAGGACAGAGTCTGATGAGGCCTTGCGCAGTTCGATCATGTCGATGACGAGGAATCAGTCGAGGGCGCTGGCCGAAGAATACCTGTCCTATCTGCGTCAACACGCGCCTGGCGCGCTCCGCGTCGTCGACAAGAGGCCTCACAACTTCGAGCTTGTCGGCTTAATCGGAGTTCTCTTTCCCAACGCGCGCATCATTCATTGCCGCCGCGATGCCATTGACAATTGCGTCTCGTGCTTCGTCTTGCATTTCACCAAGGAGCACGGCTACAACGCCGACCTTGAGACACTCGGCCTATACTACCGCGAATATGATCGCTTGATGCGGCATTGGAATAAAGTCTTTCCCGGACGTATTTTCGAAAACCGCTACGAGACGCTGATTGCCGATCAGGAGGCCCAATCGCGCCGTCTCATCGATCATCTCGGCTTGCCTTGGGACGATTCCTGCCTGCGCTTTTTCGAGAGGAGCGGGTCGGTCAATACCCTCAGCCGCTGGCAGGTCCGGCAGCCGATCTATAGTTCATCCGTCAAACGCTGGAAAAAGTACGAGAGCACAATTCAACCGCTGATTGATGCCTTGGGCGATCTGGCCGAACTTTGAACAAGTAGGATGCGCTCGATCGGCCGAGGTCGATCGTGACTTGCTGTCGAGATACATTGATTCGATAGGCCAGCCCTTCAGATCGGCCCAAGTTTTTCTTTGCACGAACAAGCGTGCGGAGCGAGCGTTGCATTCGACCAGCCCTGCGGCTGCTCAGCAGCAGCCTGCATGATCTATCGAGCGTTGATAGCTGCGTCGCCCGATACGAAAAACCCGGCGGTCGCCCGCCGGGTTTAATCTCAATCTGGCTCGGACTGTTAGAATGAGCGCTGGAAGCGGAGCATGCCGCCAATGCTGTCCTTGTCGTCGGCATTAGTCCAGTTGCGATCGTAGGCTTTATCAAACTGACCGTCGTGGGCCCAATCGACTTCGGCAGTGATCGTGAAGCCCGGAACGATATCGTAGGCGACGTTCGCGGCGACGCCGTAGTTCTTGTCGTCGTCAACCGACGCCTGGAGGTTGAACGAGGTCTTCTCGTTGATGGTGTAGGTACCGCCGCCCCAGACTGCCCAGTTGCCGCCCCACTGCTTGTAGAAGTTGCGGTCGATGTTGTCGTCGGAACCGTAACCGGCCATGAGGAACAGTGTCAGGTTCTGAATCGGCGTAACGTCGACGCGAACCTTACCTGCCCACTCTTCCCACGTGCTGTCATAGGCGGCAACACCGGTGATCGAGCCCCAGCCCTGCGTGTATTTGATACCGCCGACGACATACGGGACATAGCTGTCGATGGAATCATTACCGCTGTTGCTGTCTTGGAAAATGCCAGGATCCGCAGCGGCGCTGCCCGAACCGGTTTCCAACGAAGCCACGGCCGAGAAGCCGTTTCCGGCATCGAAGTAGTACTGGACGACGTTGGTGTCGAAGCCGCCGTAGGGGACCAGCGTATCCTGGATGACGTTGCCGGCGTAGCCGATGAACGTGTCGAAGGCCGATTCGTCCTTACCGACGCGCAGACCACCGAGCTGGACCCAGGCAAAGTTCAGCGAAACGCTCGTACCGCCATTGAAGTTGTCATCAAGGTAATCATTGTGGTTACCCCAGTTGAAGCGGGTCTCGGTGTAGGTCTTCAAGGTGCCGAGCTCGGTTTCCTGGCCGGTCCAGGTCTTCAGCGTGAAGCGGGCGTGCTTGTAGTAGGTATCCTGCGAGTCGCCGTCCTGCTGATCGGTGGTCCTTGCACCGTCAAATGAGCCGACGTCACCGATGCCGATGTCATAGCGGACGTAGCCGCCGATGCGCAGGCAGGTTTCGGTGCCGGGGATGTAGAAGTAGCCAGCGCCGTAGACGTCGCAGATCTTGACGTATTCAGCGGGTTCCGGCTCGGCGACGACGACGGCGTCGGCGGCGCGCGCACCGGAAACTGCGATCAGTGCCGCAGCGGAGCCGAGAAGAAGGCTCTTGATGTTCATTTTCTGACCTCCAGTCAGAATCGAGGGCGGAGGTCGGCAAAAAGCAGCTCATCCGGCTGCTTTTTGTCTATATTTCAAACAGATAAGTCCTGAGGTCGTCAGTGAGGCCCTGTCCGCCAAAAACGCTTGCTGGCGAAGGCCTTGCCTGAACCGGTCTTGAAATATCGCTCGAGTTGCCGTGCGTTGGCCTCGGTTTCAACCCCGATGTAGGACTTCAAAGTTACAGGCAGATAGGCCTTGGTCGAAGTCACATAGCCTGATCGATGCGATTCGAAACGGCGCCGAAGGTCGTTGGTCGACCCGACGTAGACATCGCCGTTACGAAGTTGCAGGAAATAGACGTACCACATGGTCCCCCTACGCTACTTCGTAGCTTCGGGCGACACCCTACGCCCAAAATGCGTTTTCGGGTGGCCTGCCACCCGAAGCCCGCAGGGCGAAGGGTGGCGGAGAGGATGGGATTCGAACCCACGAGAAGCTTTTGACCTCTACTCCCTTAGCAGGGGAGCGCCTTCGACCACTCGGCCACCTCTCCGTTGCGCCGGTGGATAAAGAAAAGCGCCGGCACAATCAACAAGCTGGCGCTATTATCCTTGAAAAATCGACCTTCGCCAAAGCGCCGCCCAGTCATGTGGCGATTCTGCGGCAATTCCCTGGCCGGCGAGTCGGGTCATGGCCGCAATTTCGGCGGGCCGCCGCCGGATTCCGCTGTTTGCAAGGACTTGCGAAGGGCTGTTGGTTAACGGGAGCTTTCGGAGTGAGGCCAAATCGTGTCATTTGTGCAACAACGCCGGGGTATAGCGCCAACACAAACCTTTTGCCGGTACGATCGTGGTTGAACGCCGCCGTGTCATGGGTAATGTCGGGTTTGAAGGAGCGGCGCGGTGCGCATCTTTTTCGGTAGTGGGGATGGGGCAGGGAACGCTGTCCTTCAGCAAAGAATACCCAGACCCGTTTTTTAACTTTTGACTGGAGGTCAGAAAATGAACATCAAGAGCCTGCTTCTCGGCTCCGCTGCGGCACTGATCGCAGTTTCCGGTGCGCGCGCCGCCGACGCCGTCGTCGTCGCCGAGCCGGAACCCGCTGAATACGTCAAGATCTGCGACGTCTACGGCGCTGGCTACTTCTACATCCCCGGCACCGAAATCTGCCTGCGCATCGGCGGCTATGTCCGTTATGATATCTCCGCCGGCCAGGCTGGCTCGTTCGACGGCAATCGATATATCGACGCCAAGGATTTCCTGGACAACGGCGAATTTAATGAAAATGACGGCTACTACAAACGGGCTCGCTTCACGCTGAGGACCTATACCGGCCAGGAAACCGAGATGGGCACCTTGAAGACCTACACCGAAACCCGCTTCAACTGGGGATCCGGTAATGATGCGTATGGCTTTTCTAACTTTGGCAGCCAGGGCGTTTCGCTGAACTTCGCCTGGATCCAGCTCGGTGGTCTGCGCGTCGGTAAGGACGAAACGGCCTTCAACACGTTCATCGGCTACGCCGGCGACGTCATCCAGGATACGATCGTTCCGTACGGCGGCTTCGACACCAATGTCGTCCAGTACTATTTCGACGGCGGCAACGGCTTCTCGGCCGTGGCTTCGTTGGAAACCGGTTCAGGCACCTTCACTAGTGGCTTCCTCGGTGGCGACTTTGGCTCCGACTCTATCGACAGCTATGTTCCGTATGTTGTCGGCGGCCTGAAGTACACGCAGGGCTGGGGTTCGATCACCGGTGTTGCTGCCTATGACAGCAGCATAGAAGAATGGGCTGCCAAGGTTCGTCTCGACGTGACGCCGATGCAGAACCTGTCGCTGTTCCTGATGGCCGGCTACGGCTCTGACGACAATCTCCCGCGCAACTTCTACAAGCAGTGGGGCGGCAACTGGGCAGTCTGGGGCGGTGGTACCTACACCATCAACGAGAAGACCTCGTTCAACCTCCAGGCGTCGTATGACGAAGCCAAGGAAGCTGGCGTCGCGGCCAATATCAAATACGAAATCGTTCCCGGCCTGGTGATCACGGCCGAAGTGGACTATGCTCATAACAGCCATAAGGTGGCCGGCGGCGACTTCGGTGGCTATGTATACAACTGGACGGGCATTCCGGGCGACAAGAAGGACGCCATCGGTGGTATCCTCCGCTTCCAGCGCTCGTTCTAAGGGCTGGACCTAAAGCAAGTGAAATCCAGCCCGGGCGCTCAACCGCCCGGGCTGTTTTGTTTTCGCGACTGGTAGCAAACAGAAGGAAAAGGGGTTCGGTAGCTGAACAGGGTTGTGGAACGATGTCGTTGGGATCCGCCACCGGTGGATGAAATCGGCCGCAACGCTTAAAACTCTTGAAAGGGCACCGCCAAGCAGGTAGGTCTATGCCTATCCACTCGGGGGTGTGGCGAATAATGACGAACGATGCGATTCAAGAGGGAGGAACCTCTGATCATTTTTCGATGTTTTCTTCTCAAACTGCAAAGATAAAATACAGTTACAATAAGATACGAGAAGTAAAGTCGCACAGGATCGGAGAACTTTTTTCAGCATACCGGGACATACTTTGGGATGACGGGCGGCATAAATACAATGTCAGCTCCTTCATCGGCGAAATAGACGAGATCCTTCTTGGGGAGCGTTTCAGCGCCTTTGACCAAAGCACCCTCGACAATCTTATCGGCACCTTGCGCCAGCGCGGCAACAGCAACGCAACCATCAACCGGAAGATGGCTGCCCTCAGCAAACTGCTGCGCAAGGCTCACAAGATGGGGGATATCCACAGCCTGCCCGAGTTCCGCCGCCAAAAGGAGCGGGCGGGACGGATTCGTTTTCTCGAAAGAGACGAGGAGGCCCGGCTCTTCGCCGCCATCAAGAGCCGTAGCGAGGACGCTTATCGGCTTTCCGTCTTTCTCGTCGACACCGGCTGCCGCCTCGGCGAAGCGCTGGGCTTGATCTGGAACGATATCCAGGAGCACCGCGTCAGTTTCTGGATCACCAAATCCGGCCGCAGCCGCACCATTCCGATGACCGAGCGGGTAAAAGAGGTGATCAAGCTGCCGGCCACCGAGGGCCGCCGGCCCAAAGGCCCGTTCACCAAGCTCAGCCAGGCCCAGTTTCGCGCTATCTGGAACGATGCCAAGGCCGAAGTCGGGCTTGGCGCCGACGATCAGGTCGTGCCGCACATATTGCGCCATACTTGCGCCTCGCGCCTCGTCCAGGGCGGCATCGATATCAGGCGCGTGCAGATGTGGCTCGGCCACCAGACGCTGTCGATGACCATGCGCTACGCGCATCTGGCCACCAACGACCTCGACGGCTGCGTCACCGTGCTGGAGACTCCGCGGTGCAGTGGCGCGGACAGCGGCGGTGCAAGCGCTTTGTCTTCTCCACCTCCGGCAAGGCGAGAGCCAAAAAGCGAGCCGGCCGCAAGCAAGGCCCCAAAGCCCGCGAAGAGAAGCGCCAAATCCTGACGGTTTGGGTGGATCTGGCATTGGGTTTCAGGGCAGTTGCTTCAGGTTAGCGCTGCCCCTCATTGCCCTGCCGGGCATTTCTCCCCGTATAGTGACGGGGAGAAAGGTACCCTCGCGAAAGATTTCGCTAGTCGCCAGCGTTCCAGCTAGCCCCTTCTCCCCTTCGCTATACGGGGAGAAGGTGCCGGCAGGCGGATGAGGGGCAGCGCCGACATCGATAAAATTATTTCACCGCTAATTCCAACGAACTGTCAACGGCCGTCGGAATGCTTTGATCGACGCAAAACCTGCGCGTGAATTACTTCAGTCGGTCGACTTTACTTTCCGCCACCCCGTCGCTCCGCCCGATCGAAAAAGCCAGCGACCCTGCGCGGCAGCCCGCCGGTTTCGAGAAACGGGGCATGCCCCTGGTCGTCGGCGGTGATCGTCTCGATATCGGTATGGCGCGTCCGCATCTGCTCGAGCGTTTCGGCGGACAGCAGCTTCGAGTTGGCGCCGCGTATGACGAGCAACGGGATCGCCGCCAGCGCGTCGAACTGCGGCCACAGGTCGGGCAGCGGCGAGGAGAGGTCCAGGCCGGCCAGCGTGTCGACCAATCTCGAATCGAAATCGGGCAACAACCCTTCCTCGGTCTTGCGGTAAAGGGCTGACGCCATCCGCTCCCAATCCGCATTGGTCAGCGCCGAAAAATCCGCGCCATGGGTGCTGCGCAGGTCGCGGACCACCTCCGCGTACGTCTTCGGCCTGGGCGCGGGGTCGAGATAGGAGCGGATATGGGCGAGACCTTGCGCCTCGATCACCGGGCCGATGTCGTTGAAGACCATGGCCTTCAGCACGGCCGGCCGCATCGCCCCGAGCACATGAAGGATCAGTCCGCCGCGCGATGTGCCGATGAAGGCAGCCTCTTCGATGCCAAGTGCTGCCAGCCCGGCGAGAATATCGCCCGCTTCGATGCCGATAGCGTAATGGCCGATATCGGGATCGTAGCCGGACTGCCCACGCCCGCGATAGTCGAAAGCAACGATTTTGCGCCTCGCCTGCGCCGACAGATAAAGCGCCAATTCGTGAAAATCACGGCAATTGCGGGTCAGGCCGGGCAGGCAAACGACTGGCCAATGGCCGGAATTCGCTTCGCCGTAGATACGGGCGTGCAGGGACAGCCCGTCCGGCGCGGCGTAGAAGAAATCGGAGAACCCTTCGTCGTTTGGCATGTACACTCGATTCCCTGCTGCTTGTCGGATCGTTTGCGACTGCTACAGGCGAGGGCAGGGGCGGTCAAATCGGGGGCTCTTCCTTCTCCCCTTGTTGTGGGAGAAGGTGGATCGGCGCGTTAGCGCCGAGACGGTTGAGGGGTGTTGGACGGAGCGCTGTCGGAACCAAGCTGGAGCACCCCTCATCCGACCGAGCTTCGCTCGGCCACCTTCTCCCACAAGGGGAGAAGGAAAGGCTAACCCCGGCCGTTCACCAGGTCTCCGACAATATCGTACTTGCCGGAGATACGCATCTTGTAGACCTCGTAATTCTCCATCACGCGCTGAACGTAACTTCTTGTTTCCGTATAGGGAATCCGCTCGATCCAGTCGACGACGGCGTCGACGTCCTTGCCGCGCGGATCGCCGTATTTCGCCACCCACTGGGCGGCGCGGGCGGGGCCGGCATTGTAGCCGGCGAAGGTCAGCACGTAGGAGCCGTCGAAACGGCCGAGCTGCTCGCCGAGAAAGGCGGCGCCCAGCGTTGCATTGTAGCCGGCATCGGTGGTCAGCCGGGCCTGAGAAAATGTCATGCCGGCCTTCTTCGCCAATTGCTTGGCGGTGCCTGGCATTAGTTGCAGCAGTCCGCGCGCGCCGGCGCTGGAGACGGCGCCGATGTTGAACTCGCTTTCCTGGCGGGCAATCGCATAGGCCAGCGCCTTGCCCGAGCCGGAGATGTTGGCGGTGTCGGGAATGACGCCGAGCGGATGCGACAGCGCGCCGACGTCGATGCCACGCGCACCGGCGATCTTGCCGACCTTCAGCGCCATGAAATGGTTGCCCTGTCTTTCCGCCAACACCGCAAGCAGCGCCAGTTCGCCAGGGCTGTTCAGCTGCCCGGCAAGGTCGCGATAGAGCGTTTCGGCGTAGCGGTCATAGCCAGCCTCCTGCAGCCGCTTGATGGCGCTGACCGCCTCGCGGGTGGCGAAATTCTGGCGATCGGCGGCACTTGGTTGGGGGTAGACGATGTTGAGGGTCTGCCGGCCGATGCGCTCGCCGGCGAGCTGGCCGTAAAAGGTCGTGCCGTAGCCGGCGGCACGGCTGAAATAATCCTTGGCATTGCCGGGGCCGCCGACTTCGGCGGCGCGGCCGAGCCAATAATAGGCGCGCGACAGCGACATCGGCCCTTGGGCGAGCTCCGCGATTCGCGCAAAATGCTTGGCGGCGGTGCTCGGGTCGTTGAGGCCGCGTAGCGCGTACCAGCCGGCATGGAACTCCGCCTCCGCGGCATTGGCGGGACTTTCGGCGGCGTGCGCAGCGACTATTCTGTAGGCGGTCTTCATGTCGCCCTGGTCGACCAACTCGCGCGACAGCACCCGGCGCTCGACCCACCAGGCATCCGGATCGACCAGCGCGTCACGGTCGCCCGGCGCTTTCATCACCAGCGCGGCGGCGTCGGAAAATTTCTGCTGCTTGCGCAGATATTCGGCTTCGGCAAAGAGATAGCCGGCCGCCCGCTGCGCTGCCGGCACCGCCTTCAGCAGCTTGGCCGCGTTCTTGTCGCCTTTGGTGACTGCCGCCCAGGCATCGGCCAATTGCTGGGCGCCCGCGAGACCGGCGACGCGCAGCGCCGATGCGACCCGGTCGGCATAGAACATGCGCTCCATGCGGAAGCGATGGTCGGCGGCCGGGATCAGCGCGCCGAACTCGCGGATGACCGTCGCCTCGTCCCTGGCTTCGAGCTTTTCGGTGCGCCAGAATGGCGACAGCACCGAGCGCGCCGCTTTGGTATCGCCCAGCGCTAGATAGGAACGGGCTAGGATCACCACGCCCTCAAAGGTCAGCGGCTGGCTGCCATCGAACGCCCGCACCACCACCTGTGGCGCGGGGTTCTCGCGGTAGAGCGCGCGCTCGCTGTTCTTGCGCAAGGCGATCGTGCCCGGCCAGTTCGGCAGCATCTTTGCGGCGTCGGCGATGTCGCCGCTCGGCACCTGGTCGCCGCCATAGAGCGCAATCGCCCAGGCAAGGATGTGCCGATCGAGCGATTTTGCCGGCAGCGCCTCGCGCACCTGGCGCGCGCGCTGAATGTCGTTTGCCGCCAGCGCATCGAGACCGCTCTTCAGCGCCGCGGCGCTGGCGGACGGCGACTGCTGCAGCGCATCGTTCTGCGGCTCGGTCATCGGAATCGCCGACGTGACCTGCACATCGACGCTGCTGCCGATCGCGGCGCCGGGAATCAGCGCGACGATCGCGCCGATAAGCGCGAAAAGATGAGGCCGCGTGATCGGCATGGATTTGGTCATCCCCGTTCTTCGACGCTACAACAGGCACAGATGAATTGAAGCCTATTCGTCTGTGATGAAGGGCCCGTAAAGAAAACCCCATCGAGGTCGTTCGAATTGCAATTGCCGGCGCAATGCTTGCCGCGCAACAATGTCGAGACTATGGTGCGCCGCTTCGCTTTCGGCTAGAAGGCGCGCACGACAAACACCTACAGCGCCGCGCGTCTTCTCAGACGCGCAAAGGACGCTGTAGCAATTTAAATTTGGCTCATGATCCTTTCCGAAAATCGACTGCGATTTTCGGGGTCATGCGCTAGTCCCAAGGAGTTGGACGACATGCTGAGAGGCTCGCTGACCGCGCTCGTTACACCGTTCGAAAAGAGCGGCCGTTTCGACGAGAAAGCCTTTCGCGCGTTTATCGCCTGGCAGATCGCCGAAGGCACGACGGGCATGGTCCCGGTCGGCACCACCGGCGAGTCGCCGACGCTGTCGCATGACGAGCACCGCCAGGTCGTCAAGGTCTGCATCGAGGTCGCCAAGGGCCGGGTTCCGGTCGTCGCCGGCGCCGGCTCCAACAACACCGAAGAGGCGGTCGGTCTGGTCCAGTACGCCGAAAAGGCGGGCGCCGACGCGGCCCTTGTCGTCACGCCCTATTACAACAAGCCGACGCAGCGCGGCCTCTATGCGCATTTCGCCGCCGTCGCCAAGGCGACCAGCCTGCCGATCATCATCTACAACATTCCGCCCCGCTCGGTGATCGACATGAGCCCGGAGACGATGGGCCAATTGGTGCACGACTTCAAGAACATCGTCGGCGTCAAGGATGCCACCGGGAAGGTCGAGCGGGTTTCGGAGCAGCGCGCCACCTGCGGCAAGGATTTCATCCAGCTCTCCGGCGAAGACGCCTCGGCGCTCGGCTTCAACGCGCATGGCGGCGTCGGCTGCATCTCGGTGACGGCAAATGTCGCGCCCAGGCTTTGCGCTGAATTCCAGGAGGCAACGCTTTCCGGCGACAGCGCCAAGGCGCTCGACCTGCAGGACCGTCTGTTGCCGCTGCACAAGGCGATTTTCATGGAGCCCGGCGTTTCCGGCGCGAAATATGCGCTGTCGAAGCTGGGCAAGGTCGAGAACGTGCTGCGCTCGCCGCTAGTGACGGTCGAGCCGTCGACTGCCGAGAAGATCGACGCGGCGATGAAGCACGCCGGCTTGATAAACTAGGGATGAGGCGCCACCTCTCCGCATCATGAATCAAGTCAGAAAAGCCGATCCCAACAACAAGACCGTTGCGGAAAACCGCAAGGCGCGGTTTTCCTATGAGGTGCTCGACACGATCGAGGCCGGCCTGGTGCTGACCGGCACCGAAGTGAAATCGCTGCGCCAGGGCCAGGCCAACATCCAGGACAGCTATGCCTCGGTCGAGGGTGGCGAGATCTGGCTGATCAACTCCTATTTGCCGGAGTATCTGCAGGCCAACCGCTTCAACCACGAGCCACGCCGCCGCCGCAAACTGCTGCTCAACAAGCGCGAGATGGCCAAGCTGGCGCAAAGCGTCGACCGCGAAGGCATGACGCTGGTGCCGCTGAAGATCTACTTCAACGACCAGGGCCGTGCCAAGCTGCTGCTCGCCGTTGGCCGCGGCAAGAAACTGCACGACAAGCGCGAGACCGAAAAGCAGCGCGACTGGTCGCGCGAGAAGGGCCGGCTGCTGAAGGAGCGAGGGTGAGGAGCAGTCCGCGAAGCGGACGAAAAGCCAATGATTTGGCTTTTCGAGCGACGAACGTCCGGAGCCATAGCGGCGGGCAGGGCGGACCAATAGCGATAGGTCTCTGTTGAAAAACCGGATTGTCTTGTGGGGCGCGGCCGGTCTGCTCACGGCGGGCCTCGTTCTGGCCGGCGGCTATACCTACTTCCAGACGTTTTCTCCGGACCGCGGCAAATATCCGGTCAGGGGCATCGACGTTTCCCATCATCAGCGGCAGATCGACTGGCGGCGTGTTGCCGCCGACGATGTCGCCTTCGCCGTGATCAAGGCAACGGAAGGCGGCGACCATGTCGACGATGCCTTCGCCGCCAATTTGCGTGCGGCCCGCGCCGCCGGCCTTGCCGTCGGTGCCTATCATTTCTTCACCTTCTGCAGGCCGGGTGGCGATCAGGCACGCAACTTCATCTCGGTGGTGCCGCGCGATCAGCCTTTGCTGCCGCCCGTGGTAGACATCGAGTTCGGCGGCAATTGCCCGCAGCGGCCAACCCCCGAACAGCTGAGCGCCGAACTCTCCGCCTTCCTCGGCCCGGTCGAAGCAGCGTTCGGTAAGACGGCGATCCTCTATGTGACCGACGAGGCGGCGCAAGCCTATGCCGGGCAGGTAGCCGGCCGGCCGCGCTGGCTGCGTTCGCTGGCGCTGCGGCCGGGCCATGACGACTGGATCTACTGGCAGTACCACAACAGGGGCCGCGTCGACGGCATCAGCGGCGACGTCGACCTGAACGTTCTCCAGGGCGGCCCGGCGACGCTGGCCGCCTTGTTTGCCGCAGCGCCTGAAGAGATGTCGTCGGATTGACGCTATTCTTGTCCACCAAAAACACGCTCAATGGCACGAAGACAGAACGACGAAGCCTTCGCAAATGTAGCTATTCATATCGCAGGCGGCACCGTGCTAAGGGCATTTGATGCCGGAGCGCCCTTTATCAACCAATGACAGCAACGCCCCGCCTGCCGCGACGGGCGGCGGCGACCCCCGCCTGGCATTTGTCTACGCGGAGGCGGTGCGTGGTCTCCAGCACCAGCAGGGCGTGGTTGAAAGTCTCAATACGCGCGCCGGCAATCTGATCTTCGCAACCGCGTTCGCGAGTTCTCTCCTTGGAGGCAGGGCGCTCCTGGATGGCGTGGGGCCTTGGGACTGGCTGGCGCTGACATTGCTTTTTCTTATCGGGCTGCTGGTCGCGATTATGGTGTGGCCGTATTATAACTATACGTTCCGTTTCGATCCAGGGACGCTGATCCAGGACTTCGTCGATCAGCACCCTCCCGCAACCATGGACGGGATGCACCGAGCGCTTGCGCTGCGCATCAAATCCGACATGGCCAGCAATTGGCGGATCATCCAACGCCTGCGCGTCGCGCTGCAGCTCGCACTGTTTCTGTGGTTGCTGGATCTCCTGGCCTGGTTGTTCGCGATTGCCCGAATCTAGGGCTTGCCGGCGGGCCTCGTCCGACTCTATGTCTTCAGAAAAGCTTCTATCTGACTGAAGATATTAACGAACATCGCTTCCGTCAGCACGCCGGTATTGGTGTTGTAGCGCGAGCAATGATAGCTGGAAAACAGCGTGATGCCATTGGGTTGCTGCTGCCCACCATGCCGGAACGGATAGGCGGCGACGCGCTGGCCGAGCGCCCGCACGGTCGACTGGTGCGCGATCGAGCCCAGCGCCAGCACGGCGCGCAGGTTTGAAAACCGGGCGATCGTCGGCACCAGGAACGTCCGGCAGGTCGCTATCTCGGCGCCAACCGGCTTGTTCTCCGGCGGCACGCAGCGCACCGCATTGGTAATCGCCGTACCGACAAGCTCCAGCCCGTCATCTGGTCGCGCTTTGAATTCGCCGCGCGCAAAGCCGTGCGCGATCAGCGTGTTGTAGAGCAGGTCGCCGGCAAAATCGCCGGTGAAGGGGCGCCCCGTCCGGTTCGCGCCGCGCAGGCCAGGCGCCAGCCCGACGATCAGCAAGCGTACCGCATCCTCGCCTTCCGGCGGCAAAAAAGTCGGCACCGGCGCGTTGAACCAGGACGGCTCGCGCCGCCGCCACTCGGCAATGAAGTCGTGCAGCCGCGGACAGAGCGGGCAATCGCGATCGGGTTCGGGGGAGACGACCAGGGGCGCGGTCAAGGCAACGACCGTCAATAGTCTTCCTCGTCGACTTCGGCCGGCTCGGGCCGGCGCACCGGCCGCTCCGACGGATCGCGGCCGACTTCATTCTTGAGCGTCATCAAGTCGATGAAATGGTCGGCCTGGCGGCGCAGATCGTCGGAGATCATCGGCGGCTGCGAAGCCATGGTCGAGACGATCGACACCTTGCGCCCGCGCCGCTGCAGCGCCTCGACCAGCGTACGGAAATCGCCGTCGCCTGAGAAGATGACATAATGGTCGACGACGTCGGCAAGCTCCAGCGCATCGACGGTCAGCTCGATATCCATATTGCCCTTGATCTTGCGCCGGCCGGTCGAGTCGGTGAATTCCTTGGCCGGCTTGGTCACCACCTTGAAGCCGTTATAATCGAGCCAGTCGATCAGCGGCCGTATCGAGGAGTATTCCTGATCCTCGACCAGCGCGGTGTAGTAATAGGCGCGCAGCAGATAGCCGCGTTTCTGGAAGCTCGACAAAAGTTTGCGGTAGTCGATGTCAAAGCCCAGCGCGCGCGAGGTGGCGTAGAGATTTGCGCCGTCGATAAAGAGAGCGATTTTTTCACGAGGATCGAACATGGAAAAATGTCCTTTTTCGAAATAAGCGGTCGTCTAAATGCGTGGCGACTATCGGCCGGTCTGATAATAGACCTGTTGGCCTTCATCGTTCGAGATAACGCCAGTTTTACGGCACTCCAAGGCACCATGCGGCACCGCAAGCAATTGTGATCGGCGCTGCGTCGTCGCAGGCGGCCCGCGTCAGAGCTGCGCACCGCCATAAAAGCTTGTATTTTGGCGGCGTTCGGGTTATGGACCGCGCCTGTTTTCCATCAAATCCAGGCATGAAAGGGGCAACTCATGGCCCGCGTAACCGTTGAAGATTGCATCGACAAGGTCGACAACCGCTTCGAGCTGGTGCTCCTGGCCGGCCACCGCGCCCGTCAAATCAGCCAGGGCGCGCAGATCACCGTACCGCGCGACAACGACAAGAATCCGGTCGTTGCGCTCCGCGAAATCGCCGACGAGACGCTGTCGCCGGACGACCTCAAGGAAGATCTCATCCATTCGCTGCAGAAGCATGTCGAGGTCGACGAGCCGGAAGCCGACGGCGAGGCGATTGCCGACCAGACCGGCAGTGCCGTTGCGGCCACCGATGCCGACGACGCCGAGGACAACGTCACCTTCGATCGCATGACCGAAGAAGACCTGTTGGCCGGCATCGAAGGTCTGGTACCGCCAGAAAAAAGCGACGATTATTGATCTTAGCAATAACTGCCGACACTTTCGCGTCGGCAGTTTCGTGGCTATCTATGACATGCGCCGTACGCCAGTGCGGCGCATGATTCATTTCAGCATTGCGAGATCCCGCCATGATGCGTCAGTATGAGCTTGTCGAGCGCGTCCAGCGCTACAAGCCTGACGTCAACGAGGCGCTGCTCAACAAGGCCTATGTCTACGCCATGCAGAAGCATGGCCACCAGAAGCGCGCTTCCGGCGATCCCTATTTCTCGCATCCGCTCGAAGTCGCCGCCATCCTCACCGAAATGCACATGGACGAGGCGACGATCGCCGTTGCCTTGCTGCACGACACGATCGAGGACACCACGGCGACCAGAGCCGAGATCGACGAATTGTTCGGCCCGGAAATGGGCAAGCTGGTCGAAGGCCTGACCAAGCTGAAGAAGCTCGACCTCGTCTCGAAGAAGGCCGAGCAGGCGGAGAACCTGCGCAAGCTGTTGCTGGCGATCTCGGAAGACGTGCGCGTGCTTCTGGTCAAGCTCGCCGACCGCCTGCACAATATGCGCACCCTCGACCATGTGCCGGAAGCCAAGCGCCTGCGCATTGCCGAAGAGACGATGGACATCTACGCGCCGCTGGCCGGCCGCATGGGCATGCAAGGCATGCGCGAGGAGCTGGAGGAGATCGCCTTCCGCTTCATCAATCCCGAAGCCTACCGCGCCGTTACCGCACGGCTCGCCGAAATTTTCGAGCGCAACAAGGGCGTGCTGTCCGAGATCGAGAAGGCGCTGTCCACGCTGTTCGACAAATATTCGATCAAGGCCGAGGTCAAGAGCCGGCAGAAGAAGCCGTGGTCGGTATTCCGTAAGATGGAAGCCAAGGCGCTGTCGTTCGAGCAGCTGTCCGACATTTTCGGCTTCCGCGTCGTTGTCGAGACGGTCGAGGACTGCTATCGCGCGCTCGGCGCCATTCACACCACCTGGTCGATGGTGCCCGGCCGCTTCAAAGACTACATTTCGACGCCGAAGCAGAACGACTACCGCTCGATCCACACCACTATCGTCGGCCCGTCGCGCCAGCGCGTCGAATTGCAGATCCGTACCTACCAGATGAACAAGATCGCCGAATACGGCGTCGCCGCTCATTCCATCTATAAGGATACCGGCGGCAAGATGAATGGTGCCGCCCATGCGATCTCGAAGGAAACCAATGCCTATGCGTGGCTGCGGCGCACCATCGAGCAGCTTGCCGAAGGCGACAATCCCGAGGACTTCCTCGAAAACACCAAGCTGGAACTGTTCCAGGACCAGGTATTCTGCTTCACGCCGAAGGGCATGCTGATCGCGCTGCCGCGCGGCGCCACGCCGATCGACTTTGCCTATGCCGTCCACACCGATGTCGGCGACACTTGCGTCGGCGCCAAGGTCAATGGCCGCATCATGCCGCTGATGACGGAGCTGAAGAACGGTGACGAGGTCGAGATCATCCGCTCGAAGGCGCAGGTGCCGCCGGCGGCGTGGGAATCGGTGGTCGTTACCGGCAAGGCGCGCTCGGCCATCCGCCGCGCCACCAAGAACGCTATCCGCAAGCAATATTCGGGTCTCGGTATCCGAATTCTGGAGCGCGCCTTCGAACGGTCCGGCAAGACCTTTACCAAGGAAAATCTGAAGCCGGTGCTGCACCGGCTGGCGCGCAAGGATATCGAGGATGTGCTGGCCTCGGTCGGCCGTGGCGAACTTGCCTCCACCGATGTCATGAAGGCGGTATTTCCTGACTACAAGGACGAGCGCGTCACGCTGGTCGCGCCCAAGCAGCGCGAGGAGGGCTGGTCGAAGATCCGCAACGCCGCCGGCATGCTGTTCCAGATTCCGGGCCGCGCCGCACGCAAGGACAAGAATCAGCAGCGTGACGATGCGGTGCCGATCCGCGGCGTGCGCGGCGATCTGCCGGTGCGCTTCGCACCGGAGGGGGCGGTGCCTGGCGACCGCATCGTCGGCATCGTGCAGCCAGGAACCGGTATCACCATCTATCCGATCCAGTCGCCGGCGCTGCAGGCCTTCGACGACCAGCCAGAGCGCTGGATCGATGTGCGCTGGGATATTGACGAGCGCACCAAGGAGCGGTTTCCGGCGCGCGTCTCGGTCACCGCCATCAACGCACCGGGTTCGTTGGCCGACATTGCGCAGGTCGTCGCATCCAACGATGCCAACATCCACACTCTGTCGATGGTGCGCACCGCGCCCGATTTCACCGAAATGCTGATCGATCTCGAAGTGTGGGATCTGAAGCACTTGAACCGGCTGCTGTCGCAGCTAAAGGACAATTCGAGCGTCAGCGACGCGCGACGCGTGAATGGGTGAATCGCGACGCGTGAATGGGTGAATAGTGAATAGTGAATAGTGAATAGTGAATAGTGAATAGTGAATAGTGAATAGTGAAAGAGGGTGCTCTCACTACTCACTACTCACTACTCACTACCATTCACCATTCGCCATGGACATGGAGCGAACAATGAACACCGACGAAGTGCTGGACATTTTCCGCGAGGCCGGCGCCGTTCTCGAAGGGCATTTCATCCTGACGTCCGGCCTGCGCAGCCCGGTCTTCCTGCAGAAGGCGCGCGTTTTCATGCATGCCGACAAGACCGAGCGCTTGTGCAAGGCGCTGGCCGAAAAGATCCGCGCTGGCGTGCCCGGCAGGATCGACTACGTCGTCGGCCCCGCGATCGGCGGGCTGATCCCGGCCTATGAGACCTCGCGGCATCTTGGTGTGCCGGCGATCTGGGTCGAGCGGGAAGGGGGCGAATTCAGGCTGCGCCGTTTCGAGATCGCCAAAGGATCGCGCGTTGTCATTGTCGAGGACATCGTCACCACCGGCCTGTCGATCCGCGAGACTATCGACTGCCTGCGCGGACTTGGCGCTGAAGTCGTCGCCGCTGCGTGCATCATCGACCGCTCGGCCGGCAAGACCGATGTCGGCGTGCCGCTGATCGCGCTTGCGGAATATGAAGTTCCGGCCTATCCGGCCGACAGGCTGCCGCCCGAGCTCGCCGCCATACCGGCGATCAAGCCCGGCAGCCGCAACATCTAATGCATGTCGCCCAAAAGTGTGCGGCGGTTTTGGGACAACGACATGCATAAAAACAAGTCAAGAGGCGCTGCCGTGATTGCCGGCATCGATCATTTCGTGCTGACAGTTCGTTCGGTGGACGATACCTGCGCCTTCTATCAGCGCGTGCTTGGCTTCGAGCGCCTCGACGAGCCGGACCGACCAACGGCGCTGCTGTTTGGAACGCAAAAGATCAATGTGCATCAGGTCGGGCGTACCTTCGAACCGAAGGCCAAGGCGGCGACGCCTGGCGCCGGAGATTTCTGCTTGATTGCCGCCCGTCCGCTCGCCGAGATATGTGCCAGCCTCGCCGCCAATGGCGTGGTGATAGAGGTCGGCCCGGTCGAGCGTGTCGGCGCTCGTGGCGCGATGATGTCGGTCTATTTCCGTGACCCGGATGGCAACCTCGTCGAGGTCAGCGAATATCGACCCTAAGCGGCGCTCCTTAAATTCGCCGCGATCATACCCTGTTCAGAACGGCGACACCCAGGGCTGGCGCGACCGGCCACCGAGCGGATGCCCTCGGCCTCGTTGTTCTTCGGCCAGCGCATCGCTATATCAAAGTCGTAGTTGCTTTTCGGCGACCGCAGAGCGCAGCATAGGGCTGTCGCGCCCCGGCTGGGAAAAGCCGGCGCGAAGCCATTAATGGAACTAGGAACAGGAACAGAGTGCTTTTTCGACGGCGCAAGCCTGATGGTTTTTTCGAGCGGGTGCGTACTTATTTGTGGCCGCGCCGCTCGTTCTCGCGCTCGCTGCGGTATTTCTCCAAGCGCATCCTGCGGCTTAGGGCCACGCCGCACGCCGTGGCCGCCGGTGTTGCGGCGGGCGTATTCGCGTCGTTTTTCCCGCTTGGCTTCCACTTCATCATTGCCGCCATCCTGTGCTGGCTGATCGCCGGCAATCTGGTCGCGGCAGCACTTGGCACGGTGTTCGGCAACCCCCTGACCTTTCCGCTGCTATGGGCCGCCTCCTGGGAGGTCGGCAAGCTGATCCTGCATGAACACCTGCCGGCGCATGGCCCGCCCGCCCATCTTGGCGACATGCTGCATAATCTTTCCTTTGCGCAGTTGTGGGGACCGGTGCTGAAGCCGATGACAATCGGCGCAATACCGCTCGGCCTGGTTTTCGGCCTGCTGTTTTACGGCATCACCCGCTGGGGCATGGTCACTTTCCACGAGCAGCGCCGCAAGCGTCTGGCCGAAAGAGCCGCAAAGGCTGGAAAAACCGGGCCGGAAGTTCCCGCCGAATGATTATCGGGATCGGCAGCGACCTCATCGACATCAGACGCATCGAGAAGTCGCTGGAACGTCATGGCCAGCGCTTCATCCAACGCATCTACACCGAGATCGAACAGGCGCGCTCCGAAAACCGCGCGGCGCGTGCGGCCTCCTACGCCAAGCGTTTCGCTGCCAAGGAAGCCTGCGCCAAGGCATTGGGCACCGGTATGGCGCAGGGTGTGTTCTGGCGTGACATGGGGGTCGTCAACCTGGCCAGCGGCAAGCCGACCATGGCGCTGACAAACGGGGCGGCAGCGCGGCTGGACGAAATCCTGCCTGAAGGGCACCGCGCCGTGATCCATCTCACCATCACCGATGATTTTCCGCTCGCTCAAGCCTTTGTGATCATTGAAGCGTTGCCGGTCGAAGAAGCGCCACATTGATTGCATCTGACCACCGGCATGACGTTGCCCAGCGCGCGCCGAGACTCTATACCATCCAACGCACAATCGAGGACGACATGAGCGTGGCTGAAAAAACCCAGAAGAAATCCGGCGGACTTGGCGAAACCGTCAGCGTCATCGTCCAGGCCCTGCTGCTTGCGCTGGTGATCCGCACGCTCCTGTTCCAGCCGTTCTCGATCCCGTCCGGGTCGATGCGGCCGACTTTGCTCGAAGGCGACTATCTCTTCGTCACCAAGTGGTCCTACGGCTTCTCCCGCTATTCACTGCCGTTCGGGCCGAACATCTTTTCGGGCCGCATCTGGGGCTCAGAGCCGAAGCGCGGCGACGTGGTGGTGTTCAAGTTTCCGCCGGATCCTTCCGTCGATTATATCAAGCGCGTCGTCGGCCTGCCGGGCGACAAGATCCAGGTCAAGGATGGCCAGCTCTTCATCAACGACGTGAGCGTGCCGCGCGTCAAGGTCGGGCAGATCGACAACCGCGACATCACCGAGGAGAACGGGCCGGTCGATGTCTATCGCGAGACGCTGCCGAACGGCGTCACCTACGACACGCTCGACCTGACGCAGGCCTCGATCGGCGACAATACCAAAGAGTTCAAGGTGCCGCCCGGTCACTATTTCATGATGGGCGACAATCGCGACAACTCGTCGGACAGCCGCTTCACGGTCGGCTTCGTGCCGGAGGAGAACTTGGTCGGCCGCGCCAATCTCATCTTCTTCTCGATCGGCGGCAGCGCCAGCCCGCTCGAAATCTGGAAATGGCCGTCGCAGATGCGCGCCTCGCGCCTGTTCCATTTCGTCAATTAGGGCCATGGCGGCGACGAAACGGCTGACCGCCGATGCGCTCGCCGATGCGCTCAAGGAGCGCACCGGCCACAGTTTTGGCGACCACCAGCGCCTGCAGCGGGCGCTGACCCATGCCAGCGCTCGCGGCAGTCATGCCGGCATCGACTACGAACGTTTCGAATTCCTGGGCGACCGCGTTCTCGGCCTTGTCGTTGCCGATATGCTACTGGCAGCATTTCCCGACGCCGCCGAGGGTGAGCTATCGCTGAGATTGAACGCGCTGGTCAACGCCGAGGCCCTGGCGGAGATCGCCGAGGAGATCGGCCTGCCGGAACTCGTTCGCGCCGGTTCGGACGTACGCGGCCTCGATGGGCGCAAGCGCGTCAATCTGCGCGCCGATGCATTGGAATCGCTGATCGCCGTGCTCTATCTCGACGGCGGGTTGGAAGCGGCCCGTGCGTTCATCCACAGATACTGGCAGCCGCGCTCGCAAGCCATTGACGCCGCCCGTCGCGATGCGAAAACCGAACTTCAGGAATGGGCGCATCAGGCGGCAGGCGCAGTGCCGGTTTACATAATCGACAGCCGGGAGGGACCGGACCACGATCCGCTGTTCACCGTCAGCGTCAAGGTCGGCGCCTATCCGCCGGCGACCGGCAGCGGGCGCTCCAAGCGCGAGGCGGAGCAAGCTGCAGCCGCGGCACTTCTGCAGCGGGAAGGCGTCTGGCTCAATCAAGGGAGTGCCGCATGAACGCCACCGAAGCTCCGGCAACAGAAGCGCCCGCTACCCGCTCCGGCTTCGTCGCGCTGATCGGCGCGCCCAATGCGGGGAAATCGACGCTGGTCAACCAATTGGTCGGCGCCAAGGTGTCGATCGTGACGCACAAGGTGCAGACCACGCGCGCTATCGTGCGCGGCATTGCCACCCACAACAACGCGCAGATCGTCTTCGTCGACACGCCGGGCATATTCAAGCCGAAGCGCCGGCTGGACACCGCGATGGTGACCACAGCCTGGGGCGGTGCCAAGGACGCCGATATCGTGCTGCTCTTGATCGATGCCGAGCGCGGCATCCGGGGCGATGCCGACGCCATCCTCGAGCGGCTGAAGGATGTCCGGCAGCCGATGGTGTTGATCCTCAACAAGGTCGATCGGGTCAAGCACGAGACGTTGCTCGCATTGTCGGCGGCAGCCAATGAAAGGGTGCCGTTCAAGCGCACCTTCATGGTTTCGGCGCTGACCGGGTCCGGCTGCAGGGACCTGCTCGACTATCTCGCCGAGACCTTGCCGGCCGGCCCCTGGTACTATCCGGAAGACCAGATCTCCGACCTGCCGATGCGCCAACTCGCGGCCGAGATCACCCGCGAAAAGCTCTATCTCAGGCTGCATCAGGAACTGCCCTATTCCTCCCACATCGAGACCGAGAAATGGGAAGAGAAGAAGGACGGCTCGGTGCGCATCGACCAGACCATCTATGTCGAGCGCGACAGCCAGAAGAAGATCGTGCTCGGCCATAAGGGCGAGACGATCCGCGCCATCGGCCAGGCCGCGCGCATGGAAATCGCAGGCATACTCGAGCAGAAGGTGCACCTCTTCCTGTTCGTCAAGGTGCGCGAGAACTGGGGCGACGATCCCGAGCGCTACCGTGAAATGGGGCTCGAATTTCCGCATTGAGAGCCTGTTTGGGCGATCCGCCGAGCGGCCTGTTGGCCGCCTCAGGATTACCCAAGTGCCAGCGACACGCCGTCGGCAAGATGTTCTGCGTCAGAGGCGTTTTCGAACGGGATGCCCGTTCTTGCATAGTCGAGCGGCGAGAAATCGGAGCCGTCGGCGTTGATCAGCGCAGCCTGGCGCCTTGCCGCCTGCATGTCGCCGAACTGAGCGTAACAGGCGGCAAGCCGGGTGCGGATCCACGGCGTCGGTCGCGTCGCCAGCTCCAGCGCCTCGGCGGCAGTGCGGTATTCGCCCAGCATGTATAGCGCAAGCGCGCGATCGTACTGATACCAGTGAGGATGCAGCGGGTTGATGCGGATGGCGCGCGCCAGCCAGGCGAGCGCGTCGAGCGGCCGGCCGCGCATCGTCAACAGATGCCCCATTTGCTCGATACAGTCCGCGTCGCCCGGATTGAGCTCGAGCGCGATGCGTAAATGATGCTCGGCCGCCTCGTGGTCGCGCATATTGAGCCGCACCAGCGACTGGATGCGGTGTGCCGTTGCCTGGTCCGGCGACAATGCGATGCCCCGGTCGGCCAGGTCGCGGGCCTTCGTCAGAACGGCGTCGCTGATGGGTCCGAATTCGCTGTTAAGCACATGCGACAGCGCCAGATAGGTGTAAGCAAGGCCATAGGCCGGGTCCCTGACGATCGCCGCCTCGAAAAACGCTGCCGCTTCTTTCAGTTCGCTTTGCGCTGGATCGCGCAGCAAGGCGACGCCGCGCAGCACCAGTTCGTGGGCGGCGAGGCTAGCTACCGGCTGCCGCGAGGCACGTTGCAGGCCGGCATTGTTCAACCGAACCACCAGCCGGCCGACGATCTTTTCGACGATCTCCTGCTGGATGGCGGACAGGCCGGCGTAGTCGGCCTGGTAGCGATCCCCCCAGAGCTGGGAAGCGCTGGCTGCGTCAACGAGATTGACCGCACAGACGATGCTGTCTGCCTGCCGCCGCACCGAGCCCTCGACGAGATAGTCGGCGCCGATGCGCGAGCGTACGACAGGCCATTCACTGGGCGAATATGAGGCAAACGAGAAGCTCGAATTGCGCGCCAGAACTGTCAGCGTGCCGAAGCGGGCGAGGCCGTTGATAATGTCTTCGGCAATACCGTCGACGATTGCTTCGTCGGCCGAATCGGCGCCGTCATTGCGAAACCTGAGCACCGCCACGATCGGCTGCGCGCCGGGGTCGGGCACCGGCTCGATTTCAGGGATCAGCATGTAGCCGCGCTTCGATACGGTCCGTATCGTTTCCTCGCCGAGCACCTTGCGGATCTCGCGAATCGACTGCGTCAGCGAATCCTCGGTGACGAAAACACCCGGCCAGACCGCATCCATCAATTCCGACTTCGGCACCACACGGCCGATGTGGCGGGCGAGATGCGTCAGCAATGCGTAGGCTTTCGGCCGCAGGAAGGCCGGCTGTTCGACCCGGCCGAGCGTGCCTTTGCCCAGATCGAGCGTGAAACCGCCGAACTGAAAAACCTGATCAGTGGCCGAAACCGCCATCGAAACGGCCCGCTCCCTGAAGCCGTGCCTGTATTGGCCTACGGCTGGAGGGCTGGGTCAAGGTCTACCGCCGCCGAAAAGCGGCGCTTTGGATTTGGGCGCCGCATATTAGACGACACCAGCGAGGGCGGGCTGCGTTGCCGACCTGCGTACGAAGCTCTCGGTGCCGTAGACGGCAACGATGGCGACCGCAGCCACCGCCCAGATCGCAACACCGATCCATTGCTGCTGCACATGGTCGGCGTCGATGAACACCTTGCCGAGGAAGCGTACGCTGTTCTGATGGGTGACATGCATCAGAATGGCGAGAAGCACACTGCCGGTGTTCTGATAGAGCCAGGTAAATACCACTGCCGCCAGCAGGACGTTGACTGTGCCGTAGACGCTGAGGTCGCCGATTAGGCCGAGCGGAAAATGCCAGATCGCCCAGATCGCGCCGAGGATCAGGCTTCCGGCCAGCGCCGGATGCTTGGCCAGCAGACGCGGTGTCGCAAAGCCGCGCCATCCAGGCTCTTCGCCAAGCGGGCCGCTGAAGACCGCATACAGCGCGATGATCGGCAGCATCTCAGTGGCAGCAGGAATATTGCTCCAGGCCGGCGTCGCCGAGCCGAACAGCGGATTGACCAGGATCGAGGCAAGCTGCGTGCCGAATGGCAGGCCGAATGCCACCAGATACCACAACGGAGATACCCGCCACTTCACCATGGAAGCGAGAATGGCCTTGACCGAAGTCCAGCCTCCGGAGAGGGCTGCGACGACGAATCCGGACAGCATCGGGCCGAAGGTAAACCAGGGAATGCTATCGCCATTCGACAGGTAGAACGGGATGAAGGCAAACCAGGTCAGGGCAAGCGCCAACGAAAAGAAGGCAGCCAACTGATGCTGCCGAACCAGGAGCAGGAAAGAAGTCATGTCGGGCCTCTCACGGGCAGATGACAATGAGAGGTCGCCGGGCTGCCCGATCGGTCGACTTGCATCTTGAACAGCCGGCCGAATCGTTCCGGGAGGCCATGCGCCGACCACGTCGGTCGACCCGTTTCTTATTGGCACCGGCGCGACCCGAAATCCTGAGCGGGTTCTGAGAAATTTCCGATATTTCATGCAGAACCGGCCAGTTAGACCGGCTGGAGCACCTGCCGACACTGCGATCGTGCATGGTTCCCGATCGTCGTCTCTCCGTCACACACCCTGCCTATAGGCTGTGCGAAAGACCCGCTTCCGAGCAAACCGGAACAGGCGGGCAAGCAGCCAGATTAGGACATGACCGGGACTTGGAATCGCATCGACCCCATCCGTCAGACCGAGTTTGCAAACGCCGTCGCTGTTGAGATCGAGCGCGTGCTGGCGCGGCAAGGCAAGGTGACGAACAGCGATGCGGTCGTTGCAGCGGGCAGGGTCGCCGGCGCCGTTGCCGCCGCCGTCGCTTTGCTTGCGCCGACCGACATCAGCGCGATCGATACCATGCAGGAAAGATTACCCGGCATGGCGTCGCGTTTCGTGCGGATATTGGCGGCCGAAGCGACGGAACGCAGTGCCCGGACGCCTCTGGCGACGGCGCACGGAGGCCGAGGGGCAGACATCCGACGCCTGGCCGGAACGGGCGATCGCGATGCGATGCGGGTCGAGGACTGGGCCGGTCGGGTTGCCGGGTCGACATTCCTGCAGGAAAATCTCGGCATATCGCGCTCGACCCTGCATCGCTGGCAGCGGAGCGGTACGGTCGTTGCGTTGCGCACCGGTGGCCGCAAGCATGTATTTCCCCTGGCCCAGTTCATCGACGGCAGGCCGGCGCCGGGTATCAAGGAGGTGTCGTCCGCGATGCCCGATCCGCGGCGTGCCTGGTCGTGGCTGATCGGCCCCGCGCCCGGCCTTGCCGGACGTATTCCCATTGACATGCTCAAACAGGATCTGGTGGCGGAAGTCGTTCTTGCCGCACAGTACGCAGCGATGGCGAAGTTGGCTTGATCTCGCTGCCAACGTTAGAAGTCTATTCCAAAAAAGAATACGTAAAAGGAATGTCAATCGACTCTGACCGGTTCGCCGGCTAATGGTATAAAGTATATTTTCGTACAATTGTGACAATGTCTCGTTTGTGCCGGGAGAAAACGTGAAGAAAAAGTGAAGTGATATTTACGCAACACGGATTTCTTCTGTTACGCAAACATTGATTATTTTTGGAATCGTCATTGAGACTGACATGCGGATGAGTATGTTCGCCGCCTGAAGAGGGGGTGCGGTGCGCGCCTTTTTCGACGTGGGTGAGGCGTTCAGCCGTTCAACCCATGAATCCAAAGCCATTTGTAACTTTGACTGGAGAGGTCAGAAAATGAATATCAAGAGCCTTCTTCTCGGCTCAGCCGCGGCATTCGTCGCGGTCTCCGGCGCGCGCGCCGCCGACGCTGTTGTGGTCGCCGAGCCGGAACCCGCCGAATACGTCAAGATTTGTGACGTCTACGGCGCCGGCTACTTCTACATCCCCGGCACCGAGACCTGCCTGCGCATCGGCGGTTATGTCCGCTATGACGCCAGCTTCGGCGACGGTGGCCGCGTTTTCGACGGCGCGACGACACACGACCTTATGGACGGTGACGAGCAGCAGACCTGGAACAAGAATGCCCGCTTCAATCTGAAGACGTGGACCGGCCAGGAAACCGAACTCGGCACGTTGAAGACGTACACCGAGACCCGTTTCAACTTCGGCAATACCAAACGCACCGTGAGCGGTGTTGCTTTCAGCGTGCAGGACAACAAGGCGGTTACCCTGAACTTCGCCTGGATCCAGCTTGGAGGTTTCCGCGTCGGTAAGGATGAAACTGTCTATGATTCGTTCATCGGCTACGCCGGCAGCGTCGTCCAGGACACTATCATTCCTTACGTACCAAGGACACCAACCTGATCAGTTACTATTTCGACGGCGATAATGGCTTTACGGCGGTCGCCTCGGTCGAAACGGGCTCCGGCGCTGACCAGTCGATCGACAGCTACGTTCCGTTTGTCGTCGGCGGCGTGAAATACAAGGGTGACTGGGGTGCGATCACCGCGGTCGGCGCCTATAACAGCACGTCGGAAGAATGGGCCGGCAAAGCTCGCCTCGACGTCAAGCCGATTACTGACCTGACCCTGTTCGTGATGGCGGGCTACGGCAGCGACGACAACGTCGCAAAGAACTTTTACAAACCGTGGACTGGCAACTTTGCCGTCTGGGGCGGCGGCAGCTATGCCGTCAACAAGAAGACCTCTTTGAACGCCCAGGTCTCCTATACCGACGACCAAGACTTCGCCGTTGCGGCCAACGTCGCCTACACCATCGTTCCTGGTTACACGATCACCGCCGAAGTCGATTATTACGACAATTTCGATGCCGACGATGCCGACGCAATCGGCGGCATCTTCCGCTTCCAGCGCTCGTTCTGATCAAACGACGATTTCGCAAAAAAGGCCCGTAGCGATACGCTACGGGCCGTTTTGGTTTGGCGGCGGATAAGTCGCTCATCTTGATTTCGCCATGCAACCGGTGACAAGCTCTCGTCATGGAATGGCGCGACGAGGGAATCATTCTCGGCACCCGCAAGCATGGCGAAACCAGCGCCATTCTCGAGGTGATGACACGTGCGCATGGCCGCCATCTCGGTCTCGTGCGCGGCGGCCGTTCGCGAAAACAGCAGCCTGTCTTGCAGCCCGGCAATCGCGTCGACCTGTTGTGGCGGGCGCGGCTCGACGAGCATCTCGGCACCTTCCAGGTCGAGGCCATCGAGATGAACGCCGCCCGGCTGATGGACAGCGCCGTTGCCGTCTACGGCCTGCAGACGATGGCCGCGCATTTGCGTCTTCTGCCTGAGCGCGACGCCCATGGCGGTCTCTATGAGACGCTTGCGGTGATGATCGCTCATCTCGACGATGCCGATGCCGCCGGCGAGTTGGTGGCCCGCTTCGAGCTGCTGGTACTCGACGAACTCGGTTTCGGCCTCGATCTCAGCCAGTGTGCGGCGACCGGCACCAGTCAGGACCTTGCCTATGTCTCGCCGAAATCCGGCCGCGCCGTGTCGCGGGCGGCGGGCGCGCCGTGGCGCGACAAGATGCTGGCGCTGCCTTCCTTCCTACAGCGCGGCTCCGGGCTGCGCGCCGATCCGGCGGCGATCGAGGACGCTTTCCGGCTGACCGGCTTCTTTTTGACCCGCCATGTCTACGAGCCGCGCGGCATCGAGCCTCCCGGCGCCCGCGCCGGGTTTCTCGCCGCCTTGCGCAGGCATCATTCACCCGGCCATGAATCCGGCAAGCCGAGCGCTGCAGAAACCACCAGATGAGCAACGTTTCGCCGCTCGACCTTGGCACCATTCCGCAGGTGGGCGAGGCCTATGCGACGGCCGAGTTCAAAGTGAAAATTTGACGCGGCCGATCACGCCAAGGACGGCGAGGTGGTGTGCGAGGGCAAAGTGGTGCACAAGGGCCGCACGCTGGCGGTTTCAGAAGCGGTGCTGAAGGACGCCAATGGCAAGCTGCTGGCTTTCGGCACCGAAACATGCTCGATCTTTCCGGCGGCCAACCTGGCGGCACGTTGAATGGACCGGCCGTTTGGCCGCCGCATTTGAATGTCACTGAAGATTGAATGTCAGTGACAACTGGCTTGGTTTGGGGGAACCGCCATGTTTGAAAGCCTGATTGGCCTCGTCGCCATTATCGCGCTGTTCGTCATCATTTCACGCCAGCAGAGCCGCATCGGCCTGATCGAGCGCGAGCTTGGCGCCTTGCGCAGCCTTGTGCTTTCAGGCGCGCCTGTGCTGCCGCCGCAAGCCAAGGAACCGGCTGCAAACGACAGCAAACCGGCGGATGCCGCAATCCCGCCGGCGGCCGCAGCCGATATGGCCGCATCGCCAGGGACCGCAGCGGTAGCATCAGCCACAGAGGCCGATGCCGATACAACGGCGCCGTCCGCACCGGGGCGGGCGCAACCGGCGGCAGCGGCGAAGGCCGCCCGCCAGTCCGACGTCGAAACGGCGCTCGGTACTCGCTGGGCAGTCTGGGTCGGCGGCATCGCGCTGGCGCTGGGCGGCCTGTTCCTCATCCGCTACACCATCGAGGCCGGCATATTCGGGCCACGCGTGCGGCTTGTCATGGCGGCGGCACTCGGGCTGGTGCTGGTCGCCGGCGGCGAGTTCATCCGGCGCACCGGCTTCAGGGTGCCGGTGCAAGGTGCCGCCGGTGCCTATATCCCGGCGATCCTGACGGCGGCCGGCGCCTTCATCCTGTTCGGTACCGTCTACGCCGCGTACAGCATTTACGGCTTCATCGGCCCGACGCTCGCTTTCACGCTACTCGGCGCCATCGGGGTGGCGACGATCGCGGCAAGCCTGGTCCACGGTCAGGCGCTGGCCGGCGTCGGCCTGCTCGGCGCCATGGTGACGCCGCTGCTGGTCGCCTCGCAGGCGCCCAATCCGTGGGCGCTGTTCGGCTATCTGGCGATCGTGCTCGCCGCCACTGGCGTCATCGCCCGCATCCGCGACTGGAGGCTTTTGATGGCGGCGGCTTTCGTCGCCACGGGCATCTGGACCATCTTCTACATGACCGACGCGCCGGGGGCGAAGCTTTCCGTCATCCTCTTTATCGACGTGGTGACACTGGCCGTGCTCGCCTTCGTCTGGCTCGGCCGTCGCGGCGAAGCGGTCGCCGGCAGCGGCTTCGATTGGCCGTCGATCGCGCCGGGCTTCTTCGTCGCTCTTTCAGCGCTGGCCCTGTTCGTCGATCCGGTCTTTGCCGCCGCCGGCGATGCCTTGCAGGGCGCAGCCCTTGTCGCAGCCCTGGTGGCGGTGGCGCTCTATCGGCCGCGGGCGCTGGCACTGCTGCACGCCGCCGGGCTGGCGACGGTGCTGGTCTATCTCGGCATCATTCCGCCGACCACGGTCGCCGTCGATTTTTCGGGCGGCGCTCTCGGTGTCGATGGCGTGCCGGTTGTGGCGTCCGATGCCTTGATGCTCAGGATCGGCATCGCGCTGGGCTTGGTCTTCATCGGCGCCGGCTTTTGGGCGGCGCGCCGTTTTGCGGCCCCTGGCTGGCTGCGCGCCGCCGCATGGGCGGCCTGGAGCGCTGTCGCGCCACTGGTCATCCTGCTGGCGCTCTGGTCTACCTTCGGCAATCTCGACCGTGACCTTGCTTATGCGGCGGTCGCAGCCGTTTTGGTCGGAGTCTTCGTCGCCGGCGGCGAGTGGATAGCGCGCGGCGAAGCGCCGCCGCTAACCGGCGGCGCTGCTGTCTCCCTCGCGCTCGGCGGGGCGGCGATTGCCGGCCTGCTGATGCTGCACATGGCCTTTGGTTCGGGCTGGACAACCATCCTGCTCGGAGCAGCCGCCGTCGTGCCGGCGCTGGCAACGCGCTGGCGTAGCTATCCGGTGCTTGGCTGGATTTCGGTTGGTGCGGTGATTGCAGTGCTCGGCCGCGTTGCCTTCGACCCGACCATCGTCGGTGCCGAGTTCCTGTCGAAGACGCCGGTGTTCAACTGGCTGCTGCTTGGATATGGCGTGCCGGCGCTCGCCTTCGGCTTTGCCGCCTGGCAACTCGCCCGCACCACCAATGGCCGGCCGCGCCTCGCCATGGAGGCCGGCGCCGCGCTGTTTTGCCTGCTCACCGTCGCCATGCTGGTGCGCCATGTCATGCATGGCGGCGTCATCGATACGGCTGCTGCGACGCTTGCCGAACAGGCGATCTACACGCTGATCGCCATCGGTGCCGGTGCCATCCTGGTCGCCATAGACATGCGATCGCCAAGTTCGGTGCTACGCTACGGCTCGATTGCAGCGGGCGTGGTCTCGGTCGCCTTCATCGTCCTCCAGCATTTTCTGGCGCTGAACCCGTTGCTGACGGATGAATCGACCGGCAGCATTCCGATGTTCAACCTTCTGTTCCTCGCCTACCTCTTGCCGGCGGTTGCGGCAGGCGCATTGGCACTCTATGCCCGTGACAAGCGGCCGCAATGGTATGCGGCGATGCTGGCGGTGGTGGCGGCGGTGCTCGCTTTTGCCTATGCCACGCTGTCGGTCAGGCGCCTATTCAAGGGCGAGTTCATCGGGCTGTGGAGCGGTCTCGGCCAGCTCGAGACCTATACTTATTCGGCACTATGGCTGGTCATCGGCGTGGTGCTGCTCACCGCTGGTGTCTGGCTGAAGTCGCAGGTGCTGCGCATAGCGTCGGCGGCGCTGATCTCGATCGCCGTGCTCAAAGTCTTCATCTTCGACATGTCGGAGCTGGAAGGCGTGTTTCGGGCGCTGTCCTTCATCGGCCTCGGCGCGGTGCTCATCGGCATCGGCTTGTTCTATCAGCGGCTGCTGACAAGGGCGGCGAAAGGGACGTAAGGGTCAAGTTGCATGAATATTCAAGATGGAATATATGAATATTCCAAAGGAGATATTCAGTTGCCTCTCTATATTCGCGACGACGAGGTGGATGCGCTGGCCGCAAAACTGCAGCGTGAGACCAACGCCCCGAGCAAGACGGAAGCAGTGCGGACCGCGCTTTTGCACGAGCTCGAGCGCAACCGCGCCCGCAAGCCCCTGCGCGACAGAATTGCGGCGCTACAGGCCAGGTATGCTGCGTTGGGGCCGTCCGATCCCAACTTCGACATGAAGGCGTTCACCGACGAGATGTGGGAAGACTGATGTTCGTCGATGCGTCGGTCATCGTCGCCATTCTCGCCAAGGAACCGGGTTGGGCGGAATTGCTCAAGCGAATCTCTGGTGCCGTCAGTCAGCTGCATATTTCCGCGCTTGTTCGGCTCGAGGCGACACTTGCCCTTGGACGCATAAACGCCGTTTCCAAAAAGCCGATGCCCGAATTGCTGGCCGTGGCGCGCGATCTAGTCGATTCGTTCATTGTCGAAATCAGTGCCCGCAATGTACCTATCGACGAGGACATCGGCGCGCGCGCTATCGACGCGAGCATCCGCTACGGCAAGGCGGTCGGTCATCCGGCCGATCTCAATTTTGGCGATTGCTTCGCCTACGCCTGCGCAAAGGCCCTAGATCTTCCGTTGCTCTACAAGGGCGACGATTTTCTTCAGACGGATCTGGCGTAACCGGCGTTTTGACAATCGGATGCAAGCCGGGAATAAACCTGCCATTGGCAGCGTTATTCAGTTGCTTGGGTGACCGGGGCGGCGGACCGCTTCGCGCTGGCCGCTTGCGCCGCGCTGCAAAGGCGCGTTCAATCACCACGGGCAGGGGCCTCAGAACCAGCGGTCATGGACGAAAAGAAGGCAGCAATCCTTGGTGAAATACCGCGTCTGCGCCGCTATGCACGCTCGCTGTTGCGCGACCGCGATTCCGCCGACGATCTCGTCCAGGACTGTCTCGAGCGGGCGCTTGTGCGGCTCGACAATTGGCAGACAGGAGAAAGCCCCAGGAGGTGGCTGTTTACGATCATGCACCATTTGTTCATCGACCAGATGCGCAAGGTGAACCGGCGCGGCGAGGCGGCGATGCTGCCGCTCGAGGCAAGCGAGGCGCAGGCAGCACCCGCCGAGCAGGTCGAGAGCATCGCTTCGCGCGAGATCGTCGACGCGCTGCAGGCGATCAGCCCGGACCGGCGCGCGGCGCTTGTGATGGTCGCCATCGAAGGGTTTTCCTATGCCGAAGCCGCCAACATCCTTGGAGTTCCCGCCGGCACCTTAATGTCGCGCATCGCGCGCGGGCGTGAGGAACTGCGCGCGCTGCTGGATGATACCGCGCGCCGCCGCTCGATAAGGATCGTCTAGAAATGAGCCGGCGCGATTTCTCCGAACGCGACATCCACATGGCTCTCGATGGCGAGTTGCCGGGCGACGAGCGGACGGCCTATGAGGCATGGCTCGAGGCCAATGCCGAGATGAAGGCCAAGAGCGCACGCTACGCCGCCGACCGGGCAGCGTTGCGCGCAGCGTTTAACGGCGTGCTGGACGAACCCGTCCCGGTGCGGCTGAGCAAGGTGGTGCAAGGCGAGGCGCCGGTGGTGAGAGCGGCGCCGTCGCGCTCGCGTTGGTGGCTTGCGGCCGCCGCTGCCGCCATCCTGGTGCTTGGCGGCGCTGGCGGCTACCTTGCCGGCATCGGCCGCCTCGGCCTGGAAAACACGGCCGAAGACCAGCTTGCCGAAGAGGCGATCGCCGCCCACGTCATCTATGCCGCCGAAAAGCGGCATGCGGTGGAAGTGCCGGCAAGCGACAAGGATCATTTGCAGAGCTGGTTGTCGAACCAGGTGGGTTTGAAGCTCGTTGCACCGGATCTGGCGGCGCAAGGATTCCAACTGGTCGGTGGCCGGCTGCTGCCTGCCGGCCAGGGCAAGGCCGCGATGCTGCTTTATGAGGATGACAAGGGCGAGCGCATATCGCTCTTCGTCACCGCCGAATCAGCGGCCAAGGCCAAGGGCACCTATGGGTCTGAGGAAGATGGTCCTGAGGCCGTCTACTGGCTGGACAAGGGTTATGGCTGCGCCGTCGTCGGCTCACTGCCGCGCGAGCGATTGGCCGCGGTGGCCAAGAGCGCCTATGGCCAGCTTCTGGCGGGCTTGCAAAGCTGAGCAGGCGCTTGTTTTTCCGGAGCCGCGCCGATGCCAAAACACGAAGGTCGTTCAAAGCCTTTCCGCGACCTGCCTGCCGTCAAAACTGTCACAATTCGGCCCTAATCGAGGTGCGATAGCGCTTGCTGAATGCTGGCACTTCGGCTGGTGTGACCGATGTTTAGACTAGGGCCGTTTCCACAACCCAATCGAGGTTTTCTGAGCCCGCATGCCTGCCGAGATTCGCAAGGCCCGCGCGTCCGACGTCGATGACCTCGCCGCCATCGAAAAAGCCGTTTTCTCGAGCGATCGCATTTCTCGCCGCTCCTTTCGCCAACTGATCGAACGCGACACCGCCGAACTGCTGGTTGGCGAAAGCGATGGCCGCGTCGCCGGCTATGCAGTCGTGCTGTTTCGCAAGGGCAGCGGCGTCGCGCGGCTTTATTCGATTGCCGTCGGTCCATTTTTCGGCGGCCGTGGCGTTGGCCGGCTGCTGCTGGAAGAGGCCGAAGCCGCCGCTTTCGAGCACGGCCGCATGATGCTTCGTTTGGAAGTCCGCGAGGACAACCCCCGCGCGATCCAGATCTACGAGCAGAGCGGCTACCGCAAGATCGGCCGCGAGCTGGACTATTACGAGGATGGCGCCACGGCGCTGCGCTATGAAAAGACGTTGCGCGGCGACATTCCGGTCGCCACCGAAGTGCCGTTTTATCAGCAGACTTGCGAATTCACCTGCGGACCATGCTGCCTGATGATGGCGATGGCTTACTTCGGCCCCGGATTCGTGCCGGACCCGGTGATGGAAATCCGGCTGTGGCGTGAGGCGACGACTGTTTTCATGATGTCCGGCCCCGGCGGCTGCGAGCCGTTCGGGCTTGCCGTCGCCGGCTATGAGAGCGGGCTTGCTGCTGAGATCTATGTCTCCTTCTACGGCGCGCTGTTCCTGCAGTCGGTGCGCAGCGAGGACAAGCGCCGGGTGATGGAACTGGCGCAGGTCGACTTTCGACGCCGCGCGGAACTTTACGGCATCCCGGTGAATTACCGTTCATTCGGGCTTGACGACATTCGCACCGCGATCGCAGAGGGAAAACTGGTACTGGTCCTGATCAGCGGCTTCCTGATGTTCGGCAAGAAGGTTCCGCACTGGGTATTGGCCATCGGTGACGATGGCGATCATATCCTGATCCACGACCCCTGGGTCGAGGACGAGCGGCAGGAGACGATCCTCGATGCTGCCAACATTCCCGTGCCTTACGGCATCTTCATGAACATGGCGCAATTCGGCCGCGACGGATTGCGCGCCGCCATCACTCTCGGAAAGCGCAATAGCCAATGACCTGGGTCATCCTTACCGGCCGGCAGAACGATCTCGACCAGGTGGCGACGCCGCACAAGATCATCACCAATCGCGACTACCTTGCCCATCCGGCACTGTTTCGCGGTCAGCGGCCGAAGGTTATCAACCTGTCGAACAATTACGGCTACCAGAGCCGCGGCTATTACGCTTCGCTGCTCGCCGGTTCGCGTGGCCACAAGGTCATCCCGACTGTCGAGACGATGATTGATCTGTCGGAGCGCAAGCTCTACGAGCACGCGTTGCCGGAACTCGAACTCGCACTCAACAAGTGCCGCAAGGACCTGAGCGGCGCTTTCCCGCAGAAGGTCTGCATCTTCTTCGGCATCGGACCGTCCAGGATCTGGGACCGCTTCGCCAAGCTGCTGTTCGACTGGTTTCGTGCCCCGGCGCTCGAGGTCCACATCAGGGACAGCGCCGAATGGGCCTCGATCCGCAAGATCGGCTTCCATCCCCTGGCCAGGATGACCGAGGACGAGGAAACGCACTTTCTCCAGTGCCTGGAGACCTACACCAACCGCGAGTGGCGTGACACCAAGGGCCGCACGCCGGCGCGCTACACTTTCGCCACGCTGGTCGATCCGCATGAGGAACTGCCGCCGTCGGAGATTTCGTCGCTGCGCCACTGGGCAAAGATCGCCGAAAAGATGGGCGTCGAAATCGAGCCGATCACCAAGCGGGATCTGGCCAAACTCGCCAACTACGACGCGCTGTTCATCCGCGAGACCACCTCGATCTCCAACCACACCTACCGCTTTGCCCGCCGCGCCCAGCAGGAAGGCATGCCGGTCATCGACGATCCGCTGTCGATGATCCGCTGCACCAACAAGGTCTATCTCAACGAGCTGATGACCTACAACAAGGTACCGGTGCCGCCGACGGTGATGATTGCCGGCATCTCGGATCTGGAAGTTGCGGCGCAGACGCTGGGCTTCCCCCTGGTGCTGAAGATCCCGGACTCCTCGTTTTCGCGCGGCGTCAAGAAATGCGGCACCTTCGAAGAGTTGAAGACGCTCGCAACCGAATGGCTGGAGGATTCCGACCTCCTGATCGCGCAAAAATTCATTCCGACGGAATATGATTGGCGCGTCGGTGTCCTCGGCGGCCAACCTTTGTTTGCCGTCCATTATCTGATGGCCAAGAAACATTGGCAGATCGTCAATCATAAGGCCAACGGCAAGCCCGACCAGGGCGGCATCAAGACCTTCACCCTGAAGGAAGCGCCGGCCCACGTCGTCGAGACGGCGGTCAGTGCGGCGCGCTGCATTGGCGACGGCCTCTACGGCGTCGACCTCAAAGAAACCAGGGACGGCGTCTTCGTCATCGAGGTCAACGATAACCCCAACCTCGACCACGGCTGGGAAGACTCCGGCGAAAAAGACGAGGTCTGGGTGCGGCTGACGCAGTGGTTCCTGGAGCGGTTGGACCGGCCGGGCCGATGACATCCGAATTGAGGGGAAAAGATGCTGTTCTTCGTAACCGAGGATTTTCGCGGCTGCGACCGTAAGGAGATCTACCGCCGTTTCCGCGACCAGGGCCGCCTGAAGCCGGACGCGCTTCTCGTGCACCACAGCTGGATCGCAGCGGATATGAGCCGCTGCTTCCTGCTGGTGGAGGCCGATGACGTCACGCTCCTGCAGCGGTGGGTCATCGAATGGGCGGATCTGGTCGAATTCGAGATCGTTCCCGTGGCGACGAACAAGGATATGGTGGAGGCATTGAGCGGACATCTCTGACCCGCGCGCGCTTCGACGAGATATATCCAGACATTGTATTGATAGCAGATCTCCAGGCTGAGCCGATGACTGGCTCGCCCGGCTGTCGTACTTAGCCAGACTGCCTGATCGTCGCGCTCGACTTCAGCAGCCGATTAATGTCCGACGCTTTTGACGGCACCCCGATCAAATAGCCCTGGGCCTCGACGCAACCCTCTTGTTGCAGGAATTCAAGCTGCGCTTCGGTCTCGACACCCTCGGCGGTGACGGTGATGCCCAGCTGTGCGCCAAGCCCGATGATGGTGCGCACGATTGCCGCGGTATCGCGGCTGTCGATATCGCTGATGAAGGAACGATCGATCTTGATCTTGTCGACGGGAAAGCGCCTGAGGTAGCCGAGCGAGGAATAGCCGGTGCCGAAATCGTCCAGCGCGATGCGGACGCCCAGATCGCGTAGCTGCCTGAGTGTCTTGAGCACCAGATCGCTCTCGTCCATCAGCACCGTTTCGGTGATTTCCAGTTCAAGCCGGTTGGCCGGCACGCCCGAGAACGCCAATGCCGAGATGACGCTGCGGGCAAAGGTGCCGCTTTTGATCTGCACGGCCGAGACATTGACTGCAACGCGCAAAGGCGCCCATCCTGCCGCGGTCGTGCAGGCTTTTCGCAGCGCCCATTCTCCAAGCGGCACGATCAGCCCGGTCTCCTCGGCGGCCGGAATGAAGTCGTCCGGCCGCACCAGGCCGCGCACCGGCGAACGCCAGCGCATCAAGGCTTCGGCACCGACGATCTCGCCGGAGGCGATGTTCATGATCGGCTGGAAATCCAGCTCGAATTCGCGGCGCGACAGCGCTGCCCTGAGATCGATTTCGAGCGCCCGGCGTGCCCGCACCATCGCGTCCATGGCTGGTTCGAAGAAGCGGTAGAGGTTGCGCCCTTCGCTCTTTGCCCGATAGAGCGCCATATCGGCGTTTTTCAGCAACGTGTCGGCGTCCTTGCCGTCACTCGGAAACAGCGCGATGCCGACACTGATGCCGACGCGCATGTCGTGTCTCTTGTCGCGAAACGGCTTTCCGATGATCTCGATGATACGTTTGGCCAGCTTTTCCGCATCGGCCGGGCTTTTGAGATTGAACTGGATGATGACGAATTCGTCGCCGCCGAAGCGGGAGACAACGTCCGTTTCATTGCGCAGGCACCGTTGCAGCCGTTCGGCCACGCATTTCAGCAGCCAGTCGCCAGCGGGGTGCCCCCAACTATCATTGACTGCCTTGAAGTGATCGAGGTCGAGCGAGAATATCGCCAGCGATCCGTCTGTCGTCTCGCTGAGGGCTTGGTCCAGCCGTTCGCGAAGCATCGAGCGATTGGGCAGGTTGGTCAGTGTGTCGTGGTGCGCAAGATGGGTCATGCGCTCTTCCACGCGCCTGCGCTCGGTGACATCGTCGAACGTCGCGACCCAGCCGCCGCCGCTCATCGGCCGGCGCGCAACCAGCAGCGTTCTGCCGTCAGCGAGATGGCGATGCGTTACGTGTGTTTTCCCCGCCCGCAGGCAGGCTTCGATTTGCGAGATTTCGCTGTCGGGGTCGAGCTTTGTATAAATACCCAGTTCCAGCAGCCGCTTGAACGCATCATGGTGACTCATGCCAAGTGGGAAGTCGGCCGGCCTGACATGATAAAGTTCCAGGAAACGTTCGTTGCGCACGATCAGCTTGCCGTCCGCATCGTACATCAAAAGGCCTTGCGACATGTTGGCAAGTGCCGCGTCGAAACGGCGGTGCTGCTCCTTCAACTCCTGCTCGGCGCGCCGTTGCTCGGTGATGTCCTCGTAGATCGATACCCAACCACCTGACGCCAGCGGCCGGTGCGAAATGTTGACGATGCGCCCGTCTGCAAGCGTTTCCTCATAGGTGGAAGGTTTTGCCTGGTCGATATAGGGCTTGCGGATGGCATAGAGTTGCTCAGCGCTTTGCGAGGCGATGCCGATATCCACGCTGTGCTGGAGGATGTCGAAAAACCGGATGCCGGGCCGCACCACTTCGGCGTCGAGGCGAAAGATGTTGACGTAGTTTCTGTTGCAAATGATCATCCGTTCATCAGCATCGAACATGCACAGACCATGCGACATGTTCTCGACCGCTGCCGAAAAACGCTCGTTCTGTTCGCGCAGCTCGTCTTCAATAGGTTGCGGCTGACCAACGCCTTTGGCCCTCCGTCGGCGGACGGACGAACCAGCCTTGATACCGGCAACGGGCATGAGGCAAGCCTATGGACCATGGTTAACCACGGCACTGTTGTCCCTGCCGGTTAATTTACCGTTTTCAGCCGGCTGGAACGGCAGTCTGGCGTCGCGACTTTTCGATCGCCGCAAAGCGCTTGAGAAAGGCATTCTGCGCCCATGTCACCGAGCGCGGCGTGACATCGAAGCGCTCGGCGTTGAAACCGCGCGGCCTGCCGAAGAACTCGGTCGCCTCTGCCGTCGAAAACCCCGCAAGCAGCGTTGCTTCGAAATAAGCGGCGATCTGATCCGCTCGCTTGATCTCCTTGCGCAGTCCCGCGTCGAGTTCCGCCGGCAGTGAAAAGCGCAGATGGATGGCGCGCTGCAGCCTGATCTCGCAATCCCTGTAGCTGCCGCCCATAACGGATTTGAACGGGGAGATCATGTCACCGATGACATATTCCGGCGCGTCGTGCAGCAGCGCCGCCAATCGCGCATCGGCGTCGGCATCACGCATCAGCTCGCCGACAAGCGTTTCGACCAGCAGCGAATGCTGGGCGACCGAAAAGGCGTGCTCGCCTCTGGTCTGGCCGTTCCACCGCGCGACGCGGGCAAGGCCGTGCGCGATATCTGAGATCTCGATGTCGAGCGGCGAGGGGTCGAGCAGATCGAGCCGTCGCCCGGACAGCATGCGCTGCCAGGCGCGCGGCGGCGCCCCGGCGCGATCGGCCGCCATCAGGCGTCCTCCGCGCCGACGGCTTCCTGCGGAAAGCTGAATTTCGCCCAGGATGGGATGGCGAGCGACACGGCGACGTCATCAGCCAGTATCGGCAGGCCGGCGTCGAGCGCTGCCTTGACCCGGTCGATGCGGGTAATGGCAAGGCCTGTCGTGCCGGCGGTCGAGCCAAGCGTGCCGACCGGTCGCCCCTCCACCGTCAACTCTGCGCCCGAGGCGGGCAGGGAGCGTTCAGCCGAGACGATCAACACCCGGCGCCTGGCAGTGCCGCGATGCTGCATACGCGAGACGACCTCCTGGCCGACATAGCAGCCCTTCTTGAAGCCGACGCCGCCGATCTCGTCGAGCAGCACGTCATGCGGAAACGCATCGCCGAGCTGGTAGTCCTCGCCGCTTTCGGCAATGCCATGGGCGATGCGAAAGGCTTGCCATGCGGCAAGGTCGCCTCCTTCTGCGGTGCCATCATAGAAGCGCTTGACGATAGCATCGACGAACCGCGCATCGGCAAACGGTGCTGATTCAAATTGCGAGGCGGTTGAATCGCTTTCCCATAGGACGGTCACAACCGGCTGATCCAGCTTGGCAATTTGGACTTTGGCGCGCAACTTGTAGAGCGTCAGCCGGCGCATGAAGTCATCGGCGGTCTCAGCACGGCATTCGAGCCGGAAAGCATTTTCGCCGGCGCGCGAGATCAGGAAGTCAAAAAGGATCTTGCCTTGCGGCGTCAGCAGCGCGCCGGGCTTTGCTTCGCTGCTGCCGAGCGCGTCGAGGTCGGTGGTCAGGATGTTCTGCAAAAAGTGCTCGGCATCCGGCCCGGACACGGAAACGAGTGCGCGATCTCTGAGCGAGGCAAAGGGCATGGTGGGAAACGAGCCTGATCTTGCAAAACTGTCGGCCATTACGTAAGCCGCTGGCACTTCCCTCGCAAGAGACCGGATCCGTATGGCCCCCATCTACGATCTCATCCTGACAGGCGGCACCGTGGTCAATCACGACGGCGAGGGTTTTCGCGACGTCGGTATCAATGGTGGGCGCATCGCTGCCATCGGCGACCTCCGCCAGGCATCTGCGGGCGAGACGATCGACTGCCGCGGTCTGCACATCCTGCCGGGCGTCGTCGACAGCCAGGTGCATTTCCGCGAGCCGGGCCTGGAGCACAAGGAAGATCTGGAGACGGGCTCGCGGGCAGCGGTGCTCGGCGGCGTCACCGCCGTCTTCGAGATGCCGAACACCAATCCGCTGACCACCAGCGAGGCAACCCTAGCCGACAAGGTGCGGCGTGCCACCGGCCGCATGCATTGCGACTTTGCCTTCTGGGTCGGCGGCACCCGCGACAATTCGAAAGACGCCGGCGATCTTGAGCGGCTGCCGGGTGCGGCCGGCATAAAAGTGTTCATGGGCTCGTCCACCGGCGACCTGCTGGTCGAGGATGACGAAGGCGTTGCCTCGATCCTGAGGAACACACGCCGCCGCGCCGCTTTTCACTCCGAGGACGAGTTCCGGCTGCGCGAGCGGCTTGGCGAGCGCATCGCGGGCGATCCGTCTTCACATCCGGTGTGGCGCGACGAGATCGCTGCGTTGCGCTGCACGGAGCGCCTTGTGCGAATCGCGCGCCAGGTCCGCGCCCGGATCCATGTGCTGCACATCTCGACCGCCGAGGAGATAGGCTTTCTCGAACAGCACAAGGATGTCGCGACCTGCGAGGCGACGCCGCATCATTTGACGCTGAGCGCCGATGATTATGCGCAGCTCGGTACGTTGATCCAGATGAACCCGCCGGTGCGCGCCACGCGCCATCGCGACGGGGTCTGGCACGGTGTTTCGCAAGGCATCATTGATGTGCTCGGCTCCGACCATGCGCCGCACACGCTGGCCGAGAAGGCAAAGCCTTATCCGGCGTCGCCGTCCGGCATGACCGGGGTGCAGACTTTGGTGCCGATCATGTTGGACCATGTCAACGCCGGCCGGCTGACGTTGCAGCGCTTTGTCGACCTGACCAGCCACGGCCCGCAGCGTATTTTCGGCATCGCCAGGAAAGGCCGTATTGCCGCCGGCTACGACGCCGATCTGACCATCGTCGATCTGAAGCGCCGCGAGACCATCGCCAACGCCCAGCAAGGCTCCAAGGCCGGCTGGACGCCTTATGACGGCGGGCAGGTGACCGGCTGGCCGGTCGGCACCATCGTTCGCGGCCGGCGCGTGATGTGGGAAGGCGAGATCGTCGCGCCGGGCCAGGGTAGGGCGGTGGAGTTTTCCGAGGCGCTGGCGCGCTAGGCTCCCTGCCTCGATAAGGGCCAGGCTAGACCACTCAATCCCCGGCGACGAAGAACGTCCATTGCCCGGTCGGCGTGATGCCGACTCGGTAGAAGATGTAGGCACCGAACTGCTTCATGTTGTCATAGTCGCTTGCGGTGACGATCTTGAACAACTCGACCCGCTGCCTGGCGTCGAGCTTGTCCAGCGGCAGGGCGAAAAAATACGGCCAGACGTAGAGATCCTGCGGAGTGCCTGCATCGACGTGGACATAGCCGGCATTGAGCACCTCTTCCAGGATGGCGAGGATTTCCTGGCCTTCCGTGTCGCCCGAAAGCCCTTTCAGGAAGGCGATCGGGTCGCCCTCCATGTCGCCTAGCGACAATTGGGTCATCATGTCGCCCGCACCGATCAGCGGCCGCAGTCTTTCGATGTCGCCGCTCTTGCAGGCCTCGACGATCAGATCGTGCATGCGCCTGACCGGTTCCGGCAACTTGGCAAGGTCGTAGACGACTTCGGGCACAGGCGCGTCCGGATCGACATGCGGATTGGCCATCCCGCCATCGTCTGCTGGCCCTTTCGGTTCGGTTTGCTCTGGCTCGTCGGACGGAGTCGGCTGGCTGGCTGCAGGTGGTGTCGTGCCGAGCGGGCCGGGCATCGGCACGGTACTTCCAGGCGGCGACATGTCGCCGTCGGGCGGCGGTGTGACCGGCGAAGGCAGGTCTTCGCGCTTGATCTCGCTGAGGGCGTGAGCGGGACTGCTCGCAAGAAACAGTGCAAGGGGAATCGTGGCGCAGGAAGCAGTAAGCCAAATGCTGAGGACCAGGCCGCGCGGCTTGCCTGATATCGAAAAATTCACCGCCTGCTACTCCCTGGTTCCAGCCCATCCATGTGCCCGGACACGATGTCCGGCGGCGCGCCGTCGTCAAAGAACCGGGGTCAGTGCCGCAGCCTTTCGGGCTCGAAGGCCCCGGCAATCACCTTTTCACGCATGCGATCGAGCAGGGCAAGCGCCGAGGTCTCGCCATTGGTGCGCAGCATTTCGCCGAATGCCGTTTCGAGGGCTGCCTCGGCGATGATTTCCGGCTCGATCCCGGCCGACAATCCCTCTGCCCAGGCTTCGCTGTGGCTTTCCACGGCGGTCAGGCGCTTTTCTTCCCTGACCAGCGCGTCGATGTCGTTGACGCCATGTTCCATTGCGATGTCCACCCTTTCAAGCGGTGATCCGTTGGATAGGGATCAAGCTTGAGTTGTCCCTTTTACACGCAGGCGCAGTAAGTATTTGTAAATGCGACATTTTTTTGGTCGTTTTCTACAAATTCCGTCGCGTCCAGCAAACCTGCGTCCGATCCATTTCAAACTTAGCCGATTAGGCCGGCCAAGGGGACGGAAACCTTCAGTTTGAGTTAATTTCACATTCGCGCGCTAACGTTTCGTTAACATAGTTGCAAAAGTGCAACATCAGGTTTGCACCAAGGCCTCACTCGAGGCAAGCGGAGAAGTGTCGAACGCGTCCGCCGCCCACAGCGCCGGCGCTTGATGCCGGTTTGCCGGAACGGCAGCAGCCGCCGTCAGTTTCCGTAGCGAGAGGCTATGTCGCGAGACAGTGTCTCGCCTTCCTTCATGTAGCGGCTGATGGCTTCCGTCGCCGAGGCGGTGCATTGGGTATAAGTGCCGCCGAAGGACCGGTAGCCGCGGTTGAAGCTGGCGATGAAGCGGGCGCGCCGCTCCGGGTTCGGATTTTCCGATGCGATCAGTTTTTCCATCTCGGCTCGCCACCGGTCGCCTTTCTCGCCACACAGATTACGCAGGAAATGCAGAGAACCGAGCACTTCCGCCAGCCGCATCAGCCCAGGCTCGAATGGCGCTTCGGCGGCGATTGCCGGACGCACGCCGAAACTCACACTGACGGCGAGGCAGGCGGCGAGAAACGAGGACGTGCGGCTCATGAGGCTTTGTGCTGAAACAATTTGTCGCCTGCAAGGCGATTCTCTGGCTCAGGTCTCGCCGTCCTTGTTGGGGCCGAGTAGATCGTCGGCAATTTCAAACACTGCATCGGCGAGCGGCATCGCCGTCATTTCGGCCAGCGTATAGAAAGCCGCGGTTTCGGCGTCGTCGCTGGCAACCGCCTCGCCGCCGGCATAGTTGGCCCCAAACACCGTCAGCCAGTAGTCGACCGGATGCCCGTCGCCGCTGCCGTCGATGTGGATTTCCCGCAGCGGCCGGTAGCTGCGCGCCTGCAATCCGGTCTCTTCCAGCAATTCGCGCCGTGCTGCCTGTGCCAGCGTCTCGCCGGCTTCGACCTTGCCGCCGGGAAAGGCATAGAGGCCTTGCGAGGGCGGCCTGGCCGCCCGCTTGACCAGCAGCACCGTGTTCTCGCGCACGACGCAGACCGAGACTGCCGGAATGATCTTGCGTGCTTCCATGGGCTCCGGATCGCTCGATTGGCACAGCCCGTTGTGGACCGGCCGTCGGCAAACAGCTTTAGCGGTTGCGAAAGGCGGGTTCCATGGCCACTTTCATATGCCACTAATTCGAAAGCTGAATTCATGTGCGGACGCTTTGCTTTGACAGCCACTGCGGACCAGACCGCCGCCTTTCTCGGCCTGGCGGAAGTTGAGGAGTTTCCGTCCCGCTACAACATCGCGCCGACGCAGCCGATGCTGATGGCGCTCGCCGGATTGACGCAGGCGCCGGGCTCGAACCTGCCCGACCGCCGCTCGATTCTGGTGCGCTGGGGCCTGATCCCGGCCTGGGTCAAGGATACGCGCAACTTCCCGCTGCTGTTCAACGCGCGTTCCGAGGGGGCTTCGGAAAAGGCGTCGTTTCGCGCTGCCATGCGCCATCGCCGCGCCCTGGTACCGGCTTCGGGATTCTACGAATGGCACCAAACCGGTGGCAGAAGAGGGCAGCCCTATTGGGTGCGGCCAAGGCATGGCCGGCTTGTCGCCTTCGCCGGGCTGATTGAGACCTATGCCGAGCCGGGCGGCTCGGAAATCGACACCGGCGCCATTCTGACCGCCCATGCCAATGCCGATACTGCCCATATCCACGACCGCATGCCGGTGGTGATCCATCCCGAGGATTTCGCGCGCTGGCTGGATTGCCGCACGCTCGAGCCGCGCGATGTGGCCGACCTGCTGAGACCCGCCCAGCCCGATTTCTTCGAAGCGATCCCGGTTTCCGACCTCGTCAACAACGTCGCCAATACCGGGCCGGAGATTCAGGAGAAGGGCGTCGTCAAGCCTGAGCCCGAGAAGGTCAAGCGCCAGAAGTCCAGCGCGAACGTCAGTCAGATGAATTTATTTTAGCAAAAGCTACTATTACTGGTTCGCCGTGAGCGCCTCAATCTTTTCCCGACGGCACTCTCAGGCAGCGCGCGGCGAAACGATCTTCTGCGCCGGCTTCTTCTTCTTCGCGGTGTGCAGAAGAGCTGCGACGATTGCTGCCGGGCCGATCGCCCGGTAGTGGCTGGCGAGCGCCGGTTGCTTGGCGCGATTGGATTCTTGCTTAGGCATTGTTCTCTTCCCTGGTAACGTCTTCGTGTCTGCGTTTGCTGGCCGAATCCGACCAAATCGTGACGCTTGCTGATCTAGCCGGCGAATGTTTCATGACAGTGCCGACCTGTTTAATAAAATGTTTCAATGGCTCAATTCCTGTGAGCCAACGATATTTTTGGCGAAGGTAGCGACTTGACGGCAACACTGGGCAAGGCGATAAAGCCGGCCATGAGAACGTCTTTCGCCATTTGTGGCATTTGCATTATCGGCTAGCCTCGCGCTGGTCCTGGACGTTTTCGCCTCATCTCCTCCCAGATTGGACAAACGCCCCGGCCAGCAGGCTGGAGCCCGATTTGCGCCTCGGCGTAACCGACTCCATCCAGAGCAGGATCCCAAAAGATCATGCTCAAACAAAGTAACGCACCGGAAACGCACGTATGTCTGACGCATCGAAGAGCCTGCGCCTCTACAACACGCTAACGCGGAGCAAGGAGGATTTCTTCCCGATCGATCCGCGCAACGTGCGCATGTACGTCTGCGGCCCGACGGTCTACGACTTCGCCCATATCGGCAATGCGCGGCCGGTGATCGTCTTCGACGTGCTGTTCCGTTTGCTGCGCCATCTCTACGGGCAAGCGCACGTCACTTACGTCCGCAACATCACGGACGTCGACGACAAGATCAACGCCCGCGCACTGCGTGATTTCGGCGGCGAGATTGCCTCTGGCAAGTTGTCGCTGAACGAAGCGATCAGGCGGGTCACCGAAAAGACCGCCGACCAGTTCCACAAGGACGTGGCGGCGCTCGGTTGCCTGGAGCCGACGGTCGAGCCGCGCGCCACCGAGTTCGTCGAGCCCAGGCCCGACGGCAAGGTCGACATGATCTTCTTGATTCAACGCTTGATCGAACGCGGCCATGCCTATGTCGCGGCTGGAGAAGTCCTGTTCGACACCGCTTCCATGCCGGATTATGGGCAGTTGTCGAAGCGCAATCTCGACGAGCAGCAGGCCGGCGCCCGCGTCGCCGTCGACGCGCACAAGAAGAACCCGCAGGATTTCGTGCTGTGGAAATTGTCTTCGCCCGAGGAACCGGGCTGGGACAGCCCGTGGGGCAGGGGTCGGCCGGGCTGGCACATCGAGTGCTCGGCGATGTCGGCCGCCTATCTCGGCGAGGTGTTCGACATCCATGGCGGTGGTCTCGACCTGATCTTTCCGCACCACGAGAACGAGATCGCGCAGTCGCGTTGCGCCCACGGCACCGAAACGATGGCCAAGGTGTGGATGCACAACGGCTTCCTGCAGGTCGAGGGCCAGAAGATGTCCAAGAGCCTGGGCAATTTCTATTCGATCACCGAATTGCTGGAGACGGAGACCTTTGGCGGCCGCAAATGGCCGGGCGAGGTGCTCAGGCTGGCGATGCTGATGACGCACTATCGCGAGCCGATCGACTTTTCCGTGCGCAAGCTGGAAGAGGCTCTGAAGATCGCAAACGATCTCATAACGCTCGGTTCCCAATATCCTAACGGCGTTCGAGATACAGAGTTTTTACGGGTTTTGGGCGACGACTTAAATACGACCGAGGCAATCAAATATGTCCAAACGTTACGGAACAAAATTGTCCACGACGTTGAAGGCGCCTTTGGATCAAGGCTACGGTTCTGCCTCGATGTACTCGGCTTCGAACATCAATCAATCCAGTCCTGGACTAGTAAGAGAGCTGCTAGCGCAGGTGTGGATATCGAGCAGCTTAGGGAGACAATCAACAACAGAATCGCCAAACGGCTCGCGCTGATCGCCGCCAAGAACTGGGCCGACGCCGACCGCATCCGCGACGAGTTGCTGGCGCAAGGCATCCAGTTGAAGGACGGCAAGGACCCCGTCACCGGCGAACGCATCACCACCTGGGAGGTAAAAAGATGATCGATCATCTCGGCATCACCGTTTCGGATTTCGACGCGTCGAAGGCTTTTTACGACAGGGCGATGGCGCCGCTCGGCGCCTCGCTGCTTTATATGGTGCCGCAGGAATACACCGGTGGCGCCAAGGTCGGCGGCGGTTACGGCCGCGACCGGCCGGTGTTTTGGCTGCATGCCGGCAAGGACAAGCCGAAGGATCATCAGCATGTCGCTTTCACCGCGCGCGGCCGCGCCGAGATCGAAGCCTTTCACGCCGCTGCGATCGCCGCCGGCGGCAAGGACAATGGCGGGCCGGGCCTGCGACCGCACTACCACCCCAACTATTACGCTGCCTTCGTCTTCGATCCGGACGGCAACAATATCGAGGCGGTCTGCCATGCTCCGGAGTAATGCGCGATGAGCCTCGACAACAAACCGGTGTATTCAGGCGGCTGCCAGTGCGGCGCGGTGCGCTTCCGCGTCGAAGGCGCGCTCGGCGATGCTTCCGTCTGCCATTGCCGCATGTGCCAGAAGGCGAGCGGCAATTTCTACCTGCCGCTGGTCTCGGTGCGCGGCGCAAGGCTGGACTGGACGCGCGGTGAGCCCAAACGCTTCCGCTCGTCCAATGCGGCTTTGCGCGGTTTCTGCGCCGAATGCGGTACGCCGCTGACCTTCGAAGCGCCCGACGGCGTGGCGCTCGCCATCGCTGCATTCGACCACCCCGAGGAGATCGCCCCGACAATCCAATGGGGTGTCGAAGCCAAGCTCCCCTATGTGGATCATGTCCACGAATTGCCCGGTGAGGAAACGATGGCCGACGTCTCGTCGGCCTCCTATCTCGCCGATCTCGTCTCATACCAACATCCCGACCACGACACCGAACAATGGCCGCCGGAGGAAAGATCATGACCGAAACCGTTCGTACCGGCGGCTGCCAGTGCGGCGCCGTGCGCTTCCGCATCCACGGCGCGCTCGGCCGCCCCTCGATTTGCCATTGCCGCATGTGCCAGAAACAGTTCGGCTCGTTTTTCGGCGCGCTGGTGACGGTGCCGAGCGACGGCGTCGAATGGCTGCGCGAGGAGCCGAGTTACTTTCAGTCGTCGGTCAACATCGATCGCGGCTTCTGCGCCCGCTGCGGCACACCGCTGACCTACCGCCAGCCCGGCGCGCTCGAGATCGCCGTCGGCGCCTTCGACGACCGTTCCGATCTGGCGCCGCAGATCCAGGTCAACTACGCCGCCAGGCTGCCCTGGGTCGAGACGATCTTCGACGCGCCGATCCATGACGACCCGGATTTCTACGCGCGACAGGAATCCATCATCTCCTTCCAGCATCCCGATCACGAGACGGCCAACTGGCCGCAGCAGGGCCTGAAATTATGAGCGGCGAATTCCGCACCCTCTATCCCGAGATCGAAGCCTTCGAGTCCGGCATGCTCGACGTTGGCGATGGCCATCAGGTCTATTGGGAGCGCTCCGGCACCCGCGGTGCCAAGCCGGCTGTTTTCCTGCATGGCGGGCCGGGCGGCACCATTTCGCCAAAGCACCGGCGGCTGTTCGATCCGAAGCTGTACGATGTCATCCTGTTCGACCAGCGCGGCTGCGGAAAATCGACGCCCAATGCCTCGCTTGAAGCCAACACCACCTGGCACCTGGTCGCCGACATCGAGCGCCTGCGAAAAATGTGCCGCTTCGACAAATGGATGGTGTTCGGCGGTTCTTGGGGTTCGACGCTGGCGCTGGCCTATGCCGAGACCCATCCCGAGCGGGTCAGCGAACTGGTCGTGCGCGGCATCTACACGCTGACCCGCGCCGAACTCGAATGGTACTACCAGTTCGGCGTGTCAGAGATGTTCCCCGACAAGTGGGAGCGGTTTCTGGCGCCGATCCCGGAGGCTGAGCGCGGCGACATGATGGCGGCCTACCGCAAACGGCTGGTCGGCAGCGATCCTGTGGCGCAGGTCGAGGCCGCCCGCGCCTGGAGCCTGTGGGAGGGCGAGACGATCACGCTGCTGCCGGAACCGGAAACCAGCGGTCCCTTCGGCCAGGATGATTATGCCCTGGCTTTCGCCCGCATCGAGAACCACTATTTCGTCCATGCCGGCTGGCTTGAAGAGGGACAGCTGCTGCGCGATGCATGGAAGCTTAAGGATATCCCGGGTACCATCGTTCACGGCCGCTACGACATGCCGTGCCCGGCGCGCTACGCCTGGGCGCTGCACAAGGCGTGGCCGAAAGCGGATTTCCATCTGATCGAAGGCGCCGGCCACGCCTATTCGGAGCCGGGCATCCTCGACAGGCTGATCCGCGCAACGGACAAGTTTGCCGGGAAATGACCATGGCTCGCGAGCGCCTTTATCTGTTCGACACTACGCTGCGCGATGGTCAGCAGACGCCGGGTATCGACTTTTCCGTCGAGGACAAGATCGCCATCGCCAAGCTGCTCGACGACTTCGGCATCGACTACGTCGAGGGCGGCTACCCCGGCGCCAATCCAACCGACACGGCCTTCTTTGCCGAGCGTCGCACGGCCGATGCCAAGTTCGTTGCCTTTGGCATGACCAAACGGGCAGGAGTGTCGATCTCGAACGATCCTGGGCTTGCCGCGCTGGTCCAATCGAAGTCGGACGCCATCTGCTTCGTCGCCAAGAGTTGGGACTACCATGTCCGCGTCGCGCTCGGCTGCACCAATGAGGAGAACCTCGAGGCGATCAAGGCCTCGGTCGAGGCGGCGCTCACTGCCGGCAAGGAGGCGATGGTCGACTGCGAGCATTTCTTCGACGGCTTCAAGGCCAACCCCGATTATGCGCTGGCCTGCGCCAGGACGGCTTATGAAGCCGGCGCGCGCTGGGCGGTTCTGTGCGACACCAATGGCGGCACGCAGCCCTCTGAGGTGCGCGCCATCGTCGAAAAGGTGATCGCGGCCGGCATACCGGGCGACCATCTCGGCATCCACGCCCATGACGACACCGGCCAGGCGGTGGCGAATTCGCTTGCCGCCGTGGAGGCCGGCGTGCGCCAGATCCAGGGCACGCTGAATGGCATCGGCGAGCGCTGCGGCAACGCCAACCTGATCTCGATCGTGCCGACATTGGCGTTGAAGCCGGCCTTTTCCGGCCGCTTTGCCACAGGCATTTCGGCAGAGGCGTTGACCGGTGTATCGCGCCTGTCCCGCGCCTTTGACGAGTTGCTGAACCGTGCGCCGGAAGCGCAGGCGCCCTATGTCGGTGCCTCCGCTTTCGCCACCAAGGCCGGCATCCATGCCTCGGCGCTGGCCAAGGAGCCGGCGACCTACGAGCATGTGCCGCCAGAGACTGTCGGCAACCGCCGCCGCGTCATGGTTTCGGACCAGGGTGGCAAGGCCAATTTCCTCGCCGAGCTGAAGCGGCGCGGCATCGACATGCCCCGCGATGACCATCGCCTCGACGCGCTGATCGCCGTGGTCAAGGAACGTGAGGCGGAGGGCTACGCTTACGAAGGTGCCGACGCCAGCTTCGAGCTTCTGGCACGCAAGATGCTGCATGGCCTGCCGGAATTCTTCCGCGTCACCTCGTTCCGCTGCATGGTCGAGCGCCGCTTCGACGCCAACGGCCAGCTGAAGACGGTCTCGGAAGCGATCGTGAAAGTGCTGGTGGAGGGCGAGGAGAAGATGTCGGTGGCCGAAGGTCATGGCCCGGTCAACGCGCTCGACATTGCGCTGCGCAAAGATCTCGGCAAATTCCAGAGCGAAATCGCCGATCTCGAGCTGGCCGACTTCAAGGTACGTATCCTCAATGGTGGCACCGAGGCGATCACCCGCGTGCTGATCGAATCGCATGACGGCACCGGTGCGCGCTGGTGGACGGTCGGCGTCTCCGAAAACATCATCGATGCTTCGTTCCAGGCGCTGATGGATTCGATCGTCTACAAGCTGATGAAGAACCGCGACATGGCGGGATTGGCGGCGGCGGAGTAGCGTTGAACCATCAGCGAGACTCCATTGATCCATCAGCAGTTTGCGATGGTTTTGGGCAAGCCGCTGGCGCATAGCCTTGGGCCATGGCTACCCAAGCACTTCAAATCGAGGCCGATTCCAAAGCTCGTCGCGGCTTTCTGCTGGCGCTCGGCGCCTACCTGCTTTGGGGGCTGCTGCCCTTCTACATGAAGGCTGTCGCGCATCTGCCACTGGCCGAAGTCATCGCCCACCGCATCGTCTGGTCGGTGCCGATCGCGGCCGCTGTCCTGGTCTGGGCCGGCCGCACTGCTGATTTCAAAGCGGCAGTTCGCTCGCCGCGCATCATTTCGATGGCGGTGCTGACGGCGGCGCTGATCTCGGTCAACTGGGGCATCTATGTCTGGGCGATCGCGGTCGACCGCACCATCGAGACCGCGCTTGGCTATTACATCAACCCGCTGGTCAGCGTCGTTGTCGGCGCGCTGCTGCTCGGCGAGCGGCTCGACCGCCTGCAGATCGCGGCGGTGGTGCTGGCGGCAATCGCGGTCGCGGTGCTGACCATCGACGCCGGCAAGCTGCCTTGGGTGTCGCTGGTGCTGGCCTTTTCCTTTGCCGCCTATGTCTTCTTCCGCAAGACGCTGCCAATCGGCCCGAGCCAGGGCTTCCTGCTTGAAGTGCTGCTGCTGTCGGTGCCGGCACTCGGCTACATCATCTTCCTGATCGCCACAGGACAGGATCATTTCGTCTCCAGCTCGCTGAACGACACCGCCTTGCTGATTGGCTGCGGTCCGGTCACCGCCGTGCCGCTGCTGTTGTTTGCGTTCGGCGCCAGGCTGCTGCGCCTCTCCACCATCGGCATCATGCAATATATCGCGCCGACGATCGTCTTTTTAATCGCGGTGCTGATTTTCGGCGAACCCTTCGGCAGCGTTCAGGCCATAGCCTTCGGGCTGATCTGGACGGCGCTGGCGATGTACTCCTGGTCGATGTTTTCTTCGGCGCGCAAGACCGTTGCCGCATCCGCTCGAGCCGCCTAACGAAGAAAGGCGGCTGGCCGGTCTTAATGCCGGCAGCCGCCTCTTTCACGATCGCTCAGCGCTTCGGCCCGAAGCCGGGATAGGGCTGCAGCGGCACTACCGCGGCGATGTCCATCATGCCGGCCTTGACCAGCGGTAAAGTTGCGAGATGGTTGCGCACGTCGGCATCGCTGCCGGCCTCGAACATCATGCCGCTGCCGGGAATGTCGCCTCGATTCCACACCTGGCGCACGGCGCCTTCGGCATAGAGCGTGCGGCGCTGCTCGGCCTCGCCAGGCAGCAGCGGCGCGAAATCGGCGTCGGTGAACTTTTCGGTGTTGCGCACAAGAAGGGCAAAGAACTGCATCGGAATCTCCTGATGTTGGCCGTTGGAATGGCGAAAATATTCGCTTCGGCTGACCAGACAGTCCAAGACTGATTAGGCTAAAGTTGAGACCTCACGGGACTTTAGCAACGGAGCAACAATGTTCGACCTCCGCCAGCTCCGCTATTTCATCGCGGTGGCCGAAACCGGCAATGTCGGGCGTGCCGCCGAATTGCTACACATTTCGCAGTCGCCGCTTAGCCGTCAGATCATGCAGCTGGAGGAGCAGCTGGGCGTCGCATTGTTCGAGAGGGCGAGGCAGCGTGTTCATCTCAATCCCGAAGGCCGCGCCTTTCTTACCGAGGCGCGTGCGCTGCTGGCCCATGCAAGACGGCTGGAGGAGCTCGGCCGCAATCTCGCCGGCGGTACGGTCGGCCGTCTCGCCATCGGCTATGTCGAAGGCGCGGTACATGCCGGGCTTGTCGCTCGGATGCTGCGCCAGTTTCGCCGCGACCGGCCCGAATTTCATCTTCAACTGAAGGGCCAGCGTTCCGACGCGCAGATCGAAGCACTGCGCGAACGATCGCTCGATCTGGGCCTCGTCTACACGCCTCCTTCTGCCGACGATCCCGACATCGCCGCCATGCTCATCATGCGCGAGCCGCTGGTTCTGGCGATGCCGGAAAGCGATCCATTGGCCGATATCGCGGAGATACTGCCGCAGCAACTGGACGGACGCACCTGGATCACGGTGGTGCGCCAGCCTGACGACACCAACCGCAGCCAATTTCTCGCCGCCTGTGCGAAGGCCGGTTTCCTGCCCGACATAGCCTATGAGACGACCGATCCGTTGACGTCGTTGGGCTTGGTCAGCGCCGGGCTTGGGCTGGCGACGGTGCAGGCCAGCCTGCGGAGTGCTGCGCCGCCTCAGATCGTGTTTCGTGATCTGCCGTGGTTCGAACGCAGGGTCTCGATCCATCTCGCCTGGCGGCGTCAGGACAAGCGTGCGGTCATCGCGGATTTAAGGAAGGCAGTAGGGAAGGAGTGAATAGTGAATAATGAATAGTAGGGGATAGACAGGCGCCGATTTGGAAGTCTTGTACTTCACTATTCACTATTCACTATTCACTATTCACTATTCACTATTCACTATTCACTCTACATCTTATCAATCACCGACTGCACGCCCTCCGTCGGTGCGTCGACGGAGGATCCCGCCACCATGATGGCGGCGACGATTGCTTCCGGGTCCTCGACCACCAGCGGCTTGACCCGTTGCGCCGTGTGGATGAAGCCCTCCGTCGCCATGTGGTCGAGCAACGCCAGCATCGGATCCCAGAACCCTCCGACGTTGCCGAAAACGATCGGCTTGCGATGATGGCCGAGCTGCGCCCAAGTCATGATCTCGACGATCTCCTCGACCGTGCCGATGCCGCCGGGCAACGCCACAAAGGCGTCGGATTTCTCGAACATCCTGTGTTTGCGCTCGTGCATGTTGTCGGTGATGACGAGCTCGTCAAGCCGGTTAAGCGCGGTTTCGGTCGCCTCCCGGTTGATCAGAAAACGTGGAATGATGCCCGTTACCTTGCCGCCAGCCTTTAATGCCCCTTCAGCGACGGCACCCATGATCCCTTTAGTGCCGCCGCCATAAATCAGACGCAGGCCGGACTTGGCGATCGAGCGGCCAAGCAGGTGTCCGGCCTTGATATAGGTCTCATCTCGGCCCGGGGACGAGCCGCAATAGACGCAGACAGATCGAATCGTGTTCATGTTATGATTGGTGATAGGGACTATTGGCATGGTCAAGCCCTGGGGCGGGCTTTTTCTTGTCGGCTTTGGTAAAACAGGCTAGACCGAAATTAGGTGGCTAAGGGGCAGGGAAACATGGCAATTAATCCATTGAAGGCGTTTTTGTTCGCGGCTGGCGGCTCTGTCGCCGCGGCCGGAACCGCCTATGTATCGGGCGCACTCGACCCGTATCTCAATTCCACACCGCCTGCGGAGGTCGCGGCGCTGACGCCGCCGGCTTCGAAACCGGCCGCTCCGGCGACCGAGGGCCGGCTGCCGCCTGCGCCCGCCGCGTCCACCGATGCGGCAGCGCCCGCCGCGCCGGCCGCAGCAGGTGCAATCGTGCCGACCTTCGACATCGTGCGCGTCGAAAGCAACGGCTCGATCGTCGTCGCTGGCTATGCGGCGCCCAACGCCAAGGTCGAGATTCTCAACGGTTCGACTGTGCTCGGCTCGACGGTCGCCGGTCCCGACGGCGCCTTTGCCATTATTCTCGACGATCCGCTGAAGCCCGGCGACTACACGATCACACTGCGCTCTACGGCTGGCAATGTCGTGATCGCCTCGGCGCAGACCGCCGTTGTTTCGATCCCCCAGAATTCCACCGGCCAAGTTCTGGCAATGGTCGAGGAGCCGGGCAAGCCGTCCGAACTGCTCACTGTTCCGGCTCCTGAGGCAAAATCTGGTGCCTCGCCGCCTGCCACCGGCACCGAACTGCCGGCCGCCGCCGCGCCGGCGCCAGCCGCCCCGGCCGCCATTGCAGCCGCACCGGCTCCGGCAGCGCCCGCCACACCGGCAGCGCCTGCTGCCCCCACGGCGGAGCCCAAGATCGTCGTCGAAGCCGTCGAAATCGACGGCAACAAGATTTTCGTTGCCGGCGTCGCCGATCCCGGCCGCAAGGTGCGCGCCTATGCCAACGATATCCTGCTCGGCGACGCGAAGACCTCGCCCGACCGCCACTTCCTGGTCGAAGCGACACGCGACATCCCGGTCGGCACCTACACCATCCATGTCGACGCGCTCGACGCCGACGGGGTGACGGTGGTGGCTCGTGCCGCCGTGCCGTTCGAACGCGAGCCGGGCGAGGCGGTTGCCGCCGTCGCGCCCGCCGAGCCAAAGCCTGCCGAGATAAAACCAGCCGAGCCGAATGCTCCGGCGACCAAAGCCGCGCCGGCTACACCGGCAACAGCCGCCGAAACGCCCGCAACTGCGCCCACTCCTGCCACCGAGGCCCCGGCCGAAATGGCCGCCACAACGCCTTCGGGCGAAACTCCCGAGACCGTGGCTCCAAAGCTCGAACATGCCGATGGCGCAGTCATTATCCGCCGCCATGACACGCTGTGGCGGATTTCGCGGCGGGTCTATGGCCAGGGCATGCGCTACTCGACCATCTATCTCGCCAACCAGGACCAGATCAGCAATCCGAACCGCATCTGGCCGGGGCAGGTGTTCAAGGTGCCGCAGAAATCGAAGGAAGGCGAGTCCGCCGATCTCAAGGCAATGGGTGACCAGATGACGACGGCGCCAGCCAAGGCCGAGTAGCGTTCTGCCCATCAGGATAGCTTGCGGCAGGGCCAGTCATCGTTTATCGCCGATGGACGATGACCGAATCCCCCCTCGTAACGGACCGACGCCGCGCGGCAGATGAACACGCGCCGGCCAACTGCACGCCGGATAGCCGCGCCGTCGCTGTCCAGCTCGCGGCCCTTTCGCATCCAGCGCGGATCGACATTCTCAAACACCTTTCCGCCAGCAGTTATTGCTGCTGCCGCGAGGTCGTCGAGCAACTCGACCTGGCGCAGTCCACCGTTTCTCAACACCTGAAGATTCTGGTCGAAGCCGGGCTTATCCGCTTCGAGCCTGACCGCCCACGCTCGCGCTATGAGCTCGACCGTGCCGCGCTCGCCGATGTTTCGGCATCGCTGGCCGCGCTGGTCGATTCCTGCTGCTCCGGCCGCTAAAAATCATAAAGGTAAACAAGAATGGCCGAGAAAACCGTTTCCGCCGATTCCGGCTCGACCTTCAGAACGTTGCGCAATCTCTGGCCCTATATGTGGCCGGCCGACCGCGCCGATCTGAGGGCACGGGTGGTGTGGGCAACCGTACTGCTGGTCGTTGCCAAGCTGACCCTGGTGGCCGGACCCTATTTCTTCAAATGGGCGACCGACGCACTGGCCGGCGATAGCAAATCTGCGCCGCCGCTGCCGACCTTCCTGCTGGCGCCGGTCATGCTGGTCGTCGCCTACAATGCCGTGCGGCTGGTGCAACTCGGCTTCAACCAGTTGCGCGACGCCCTGTTTGCACGGGTCGGCCAGCATGCGGTGCGTCGCCTCGCTTTCCGCACCTTCGTGCACATGCACGAACTGTCGCTGCGCTTCCACCTCGAACGGCGCACCGGCGGACTGTCGCGCGTCATCGAGCGCGGCACCAAGGGCATCGAGACGATCGTCCGCTTCACCATGCTGGCCACGGCGCCGACAATCGTCGAATTCGCGCTCACCGCCGGCATCTTCGCCGTCACCTATGGCTGGCTTTACGTCTTGGTGATCGCGGTCACGGTCTGGCTCTATGTCTGGTTCACCGTCAGGGCGAGCGATTGGCGTATTTCGATCCGCCGCGAGATGAACGATAGCGACAATGAAGCCAGCACGAAGGCGATCGATTCGCTGCTCAACTACGAAACAGTCAAATATTTCAACAACGAAGCCATGGAGGCCGAGCGCTTCGACCGGTCCACGGCGCGCTATGAGGTGGCGGCGACCAGGACCTGGACCTCGCTTGGCTGGCTGAACTTCGGCCAAGGTGTGATCTTCGGCATCGGCATGACCGTCGTTATGGTGATGTCGGCGCTCGAGGTGAAGGCAGGCACACAGAGCGTCGGCGATTTCGTCTTCGTCAACGCCATGCTCATGCAGCTTTCGGTGCCGCTGAATTTCATCGGCATGATCTATCGCGAAATTCGCCAGGGCCTGACCGATATCGAAAACATGTTCGATCTGCTCGACGTCAAGCGCGAGATCGTCGACCGGCCGGGCGCCAAGCCACTGGTCGTCGATGCCGGCAAGGTCGAGTTCCGTGACGTACACTTTTCCTACGACCCCAACCGCAAGATCCTGAAGGGCATCAGCTTCGAGGTGCCGGCCGGCAAGACGGTGGCCATCGTCGGCCCCTCCGGCGCCGGAAAGTCGACCATTTCGCGGCTTTTGTTTCGTTTCTACGACATTCAGCGCGGCAAGATTCTGATCGACGGCCAGGACATTCGCGACGTCAAACAGGAGAGCTTGCGCGCCGCCATCGGCATGGTGCCGCAGGACACGGTGCTGTTTAACGACACTATCGCCTACAACATCCGCTACGGCCACATCGGCGCCAGCGAGGAGGATGTGCGCAAGGCGGCAGAACTGGCCCAGATCGGACCGTTTATCGAGCGGCTGCCCGACGGCTATCGCTCAATGGTCGGCGAGCGCGGGTTAAAACTGTCCGGCGGCGAGAAGCAGCGGGTGGCGATTGCCCGCACCATCTTGAAGGCACCGCCGATACTGATGCTCGACGAGGCGACCTCGGCGCTGGACAGCCACACCGAGCAGGAGATCCAGGCGGCACTCGACCTGGTCAGCCAGGGCCGCACCACCCTCGTCATCGCCCATCGGCTGTCTACAGTGATTTCGGCCGACGAGATCATCGTCCTGCAGGACGGCCAGATCGCCGAGCGCGGCACCCATGCCGCCTTGATGGCCAAGCGCGGCCTTTATGCATCCATGTGGGACCGCCAGCGCGAGGCAAGCGAGGCCGAGGAGCGGCTGCGCATTGCCCGCGAAAGCGACGAGTTCGGCGTCGTCGTCCGCCGCCGCACCTCGGAGGTGAGCTGAAAATTCGTGCTTGACCTCAACTTAAGTTGAGATCGTAGACCGTTTTGGATCGCAGCAAGATGCGTCGTTCAAAACGGAGACAATCGATATGAGTGAGATAAATCAGGCAGTTAGTGGCGGCAGCGTATTCCGGGTGGACAAGTTTGTTGTTCCGGCCAACGCCCGCGAGGAGATTCTTGCCAAGGTCCGGATGACGCATGAATTGCTGCGCCAGCAGCAAGGGTTCGTCCAGGATTTCCTGCTTGAGCAATTCTCGGGGCCGGGCGAGTTCAACCTCGTGACCATTGTCGAATGGGAAAGGCAGGCCGCTGTCGACAAGGTCGTGCCGATCATCAAGGCTGCGCATGAGCGCATCGGCTTCAATCCTCAGGAGACCATTGCGCGACTTGGCGTCAAGGCCGATATCGCCAACTATCAGCGGATTCCCGGGGTGTAAGCTCTTCTACGGCCAGCCCGCGCCCGGCGCGGTAGCCTCGATGCTGAGCACCTGGCCGGTACGGGCATCGCTGATCATATGTTCGAAGCCGCGCCATTCGGCGGCGACGATGAACAGCGTTTTTCCCTCGCTGCCGCCGAGCATGCAGGCAAAGCAGCCGCGGTCGACATCGACGCTTTCGAGCATCGCGCCGCCCTCGCGCACCCGCACGCAATGCCGGTTCGGAACGTCGGCGTACCAGGCCGTACCTTCGGCATCGAGGCAGATGCCGTCGGGAAAACCGTTGCCGAGATTGGCCCAGATCCTGCGGTTGGAAAGGTGGCCGTCGGCAGCGATGTCGAAGGCGGTCAGCCGGCTGGCGTGGGACTCGGCAACGATAAGCGTCTTGTTGTCAGGCGTCACCGCCATGCCATTGGCGAAGGCGAGGTTCTCAGCCACCTGCTGAACCGAGCCGTCAGGCGCGACCAGCACGATGGTGCCGGGGCCGAAATGCTGGCCGGGAACCGGAGCAGGCCCACCACCATTGACATAGATGTTGCCGCGTCCATCGACGACGATCTCGTTCCACGGGCTCTTTGATAGTTGTCTCAGATCGGCATGGGTGACCAATGTCCCGTCTGCCTCCTGCCTGAGGATCAGCCCTTCGCGGCCGGAGACGACAAGCAGGCGCCCGTCCGGAAGCCAGTCAATGGAATAGGGCAGGGTCGCCGGCACGGTGAGCACGATCTCGCTGTTGCCCAGGGCGTCAACGGCGATGATCTGGCCTGTGCCCCAGTTGCAGAACCACAGCCGGCCATCGTGCCAGCGCGGCGACTCGCCGAAGGCCAAGCCGTTCATCATCACTTGCACTTGCCTAGCTGCTGATTTCTGCATGGGCCGAGAACCTCCGGGTTTGCGCAAATCGTCATGGCTGAAAGGCCGATGAGAGGCGCTGTCTTGCCAAGGACGGGCGAGAGTGCTGCGTTCCGACAATGAGGATGGCGACGGCGTCGTTTATATTTGACCTGAGTAGCCGCACGGAACCGCGCGATGCGCCGTGCGCCTCCACTCATCCTTCTTCAATGAAGTATAACCGGTCGGTGCTTGCGGACGGGAAAGTCAAATGCAAGAATCACGTTGGCCCGCAGAAATCCTGTTGTGGCAAGCATGAAGGGCGTTTGGCGTGTTCGAAAGATTTTCCCGCTGGGCCAAGAAGAAATTTCAGCGATCAGCGACCATTTCACCGGCTCGGTCCAAGCAGTCATTCCCAGGCAAGCCATCATCTTCGGTGATCGTGCCGCGCTCAGTCGTGGAAGACGCGGCCGACAATCCTTTCGGTCTCATTGTAGCCGTCAGAGAATTCGTCGAAGCCATGGTCTCGCAAGGCCTTTACCGTTCCACCGAAATCAGCCCCAAGGCAATGCAGGCCTGTCATGCCGATGACTATTTGGCTGAGGTCAACAATGGCGGCCATAGCCAGTTCATCTATAATTCTGGCGAAGAACTCGACACCGTCATTGCCGACGCACGCACCGCCCTCGCTGAGATGGGTGCGCACGGACAACTGGCGACTTTGGACCAAATGGCTGCCTGGGTCGCGGAGCACCCCGAGGAGACTGAGGAACAGACAGGCTTCGAAGGAGGTACTGACGATAAGCTCAGTACGCTCGACCGTCTATTCTACCAAGCCGATCAGGCCGCATCGATGCTCGCTTTATCGGCTCGCTGGATAAACTCATGGCCTGAACTCGCAATCGTTGAGGATGCCGACTACGGAGAAGCCATCCATCAGCTGGCCGTGACCAATCCCCGGCGCGAGCCGAGGCTACTCCATCGTTCTGTTGGCAAGCTGGTCAACCAAATGACGGGCTGGCGTGATGTCGGCGTCGGCCTTGCATGCGCCGAGGCGCCTAGGCCCGAGGTCAAGCTGGCGCTCGGCATGGCAAGGGTGCTGGACGTCGAGGGCGAAAAACTGTTGGCTTTTCAGCTGCGCACCAATGCCAAGGAGCCGCGTCTAGCCGTCGCCACGCCCGCGCATGCGGCCGTCTATGAATATATCGCCCCGGAGGATCCGTCCGTCGCGCGTCCGGGCGAGAATCCATTCGCTGCCGGCGCCCCGCGCGTCGGCAAGAGACTTGGCCGTGTTGAAGCGCAGGCAATAGAAATGGTGCTCGAATTGGCCGCAGCCTATCATGCGCCGGTCGCTGTCGACCTCTTGCTGCGCAGAGCCGGGTTCGATCCGACCGATGCTGTCGTCTCTGCGAACTCGGTTGTGCCTAGGGAAGGCGGCGCGGTTGTGAACTGGGTGGTTATGGCCGACGAGTATGTATTCCTCCTCCAGTCGACCCCGAAAGGCGGCGTGCTACGCGGCACCCACGAAGAGAGCTTGGCGGAGGCCGATCGGCGCGAGCTCGAGGAGTATTTCGACCAAGCGGCGGCAGCGGGTGCCTGAGTGGATTTCGCTTGGCCGTTCTGAGACGGCGACGACCGCCACCTCCAAGCGCTCCCATTGTCGCGTTGCGACCGCGGGGTGTTTCCGCTATTGAGGCCGGACTTGGAACCAAGGTTGTCCTCATCCCATGAGCCTCGTCGACACGATCAAGAATGCGTTCGTTCCGATCCATCGCGAGGGTTATCCCTTTATCGCTGCGTTCGGCGCGGCGACGCTCTTTCTGGGCTATTTCTCCTCGACCCTGTTCTGGATCGGTCTCATCCTGACCGCCTGGTGCGCCTATTTCTTCCGCGATCCCGAGCGTGTCACGCCGATCGACGACCGGCTGGTTGTCAGCCCTGCCGACGGCATCGTCTCGGCGGTCGGCCCGGCCGTGCCGCCGCGCGAGCTTGGCCTCGGCGGCGGTGAAATGACCCGCATCTCGGTGTTCATGAACGTCTTTTCCTGCCACGTTAACCGCTCCCCGGTGCGTGGCCGAATTTCCAGGATCGAGCATCGGCCAGGAAAATTCCTCAATGCCGAACTCGACAAGGCAAGCACCGAGAACGAGCGCAACGGGCTGGTCATCGAAAGCCCCAATGGATCGGTCGCCGCGGTGCAGATCGCCGGCCTGGTGGCGCGGCGCATCGTCTGCTGGGCCGAGTCCGGCGGCGCCATCGGCACCGGCGAGCGCTTCGGGCTGATCCGCTTTGGCTCGCGCGTCGATGTATTCCTGCCCTCGACCGCGACGCCGCGTGTCGCCGTCGGCCAGACCGCGGTTGGCGGTGAGACGGTGCTGGCGGAATTCGGCGGCGTTGCCGCAACGCCGCTCGTGCGGGTCTCCTGACCGGTGGCGCCGCCGTTCAAGAAATTCGAGGCGCATGGCGGCGGTGGCCCTCGCATTCGCGAAATCCCGATGCGCATGGTGCTGCCCAATCTGGTCACGGTGCTCGCCATCTGCGCCGGCCTGTCGGGCATCCGCTTCGGCTTCGAGGGCCGCTTCGAGCCGGCGGTGGTGATGGTGCTGCTCGCCGCCTTCCTCGATGGTATCGACGGCCGTCTGGCGCGAATGCTGAAGGCGACTTCCAAATTCGGCGCCCAGATGGATTCGCTGGCCGATATCGTCAATTTCGGCGTGGCACCGGCGCTGGTGCTCTATGCCTTTCTGCTCGACAGGGCAGGTTCGCCGGGCTGGATCGCGGCGCTGCTGTTCACCATCGCCTGTGGGATGAGGCTTGCCCGCTTCAACGTGCTCGACGAAGAGCTCGACCGTCCGCAGTGGCAGACCGAATATTTCGTTGGCGTGCCGGCGCCGGCGGGTGCGGTGCTGGTGATGCTGCCGCTCTATCTGTTCTTCCTCAGGCTTGGCCTTGAACCCAGCCGCCTGGCAGCCTTCATTGCCACCGGCTTTACAATATTGGTGGCGTTCCTGCTGGTCAGCAGACTGCCCGTCTATTCCGGCAAGAGCGTCAGGATACCAGGCGACAGGGTGCTGCCGATCATCCTCGCAGTCGTCCTCTACGTCCTGCTTTTGATGACCTATCCCTGGTACACGCTGACGGCCTCGGTTGCCGGCTATCTGCTCTTCTTGCCGTTCAGCGTGCGGGCCTATTCGAGACGCGCCAAGCGCGAAGGCGAGAAGGTGCCGTCCTCGGACATTGGCTGACAGATTTGGTGCCAATTCCTCCTGCGCCTGGCAGTGCACGAAAAGGGTCACCAGTTTAGATCAGGGAGCGGCTCGCAGGGGACGCGGCGCTGTGGAGGGCATCGCCGCGTTTTCGGAACTTGCTGGGCGCCTGACCGTTTGTGTCGGTAGATCCGTTTGAGCGGCTGCTCGTGATACGTCGTCAGCGTCGCGCAAGCTGCCGCATCGGGCGGCAGAACCATCGGAAAACGAGGAGAAATGGCTGTCATCCTCATTGGCGTGTTACTGACTGTCGCCGGCCTTGTCTATATGGCGGTAGCAGCCATCATGCGCGGGCGGCTCAGTGAGCCGACCGCTGTCTCCACCGCGCCGGATAGCGCGACGCCTAATCTCGCAACACCAGGTCCAACCTTGGAGCCGCGGCGGCGCGGGCTCCGTTTTCTCGGCCTGTCGCAGAACTGGCCGGGCCTGCTGATGATGGCCGTCGGCGCCATTCTGCTGTTGTCGGTGGTGGTCCTCTAGAGTTCTCGACAGCAAACCTCAGGCGGCTGCGCTCAGTCCCAGCCTCTCGAGTGCCAGCTTTCTAGTCGAGACATAGTCGGTCTTGCCGGAGCCCAGTACAGGGATCTCCTCGACCTTGACGATGTCGTTCGGCACCATCAGTTCGGCCGCGCCGGCCTTTTTGCCGAATTCGCGCAATTCGTCGGGATCGGCATTGTCGGCGGTGGTGACGAGAACGAGGCGCTCGCCGCGCCGCTTGTCTGGCACCGCAACCACGGCGTGATGCTCTTCCGGCCACAGCGACTGCACCAGCATCTCGACCGCACCAAGCGATACCATCTCGCCGGCTATCTTGGCGAAGCGCTTGGCGCGGCCGCGAACGGTGATGAAGCCTTCGCGATCGACCGAAACGATATCGCCGGTGTCGTGCCAGCCTTCGAGCGGCTGCAGCTCGCCAGGCCGGTCGCCAGTCATGTAGCCCATCATCAGGTTCGGCCCGTCGAGCCACAGCCGGCCGGCGTCGCTGATGCCTTCGACCGGTTCGAGTTTCATGCGCATGGCCGGCAGCAGCCGCCCGACCGTGCCGTCGCGGCCGTGGATGGCGGTGTTGACGGCAACCACCGGTGCGGCCTCGGTCAAGCCAAAACCTTCGATGATCTCGGCCTGGAAGCGTTCGCGATAAACCCGGCGCGTCTCCGGCTTTACCGCTTCGGCACCGGCCACGACGAAGCGCAGGCTGGAAAAATCGCCGTCCTTGGCGGTGCGGGCATAGTTGGCGAGGAACGTGTCGGTGCCGAACATCACCGTCGGCCGGACCTTGCGCGCCACCTCCGGAATAAGTTTGTAGTGGAGCGGTGACGGGTAGAGGAACAGCTTTACTCCGGTGACCAGCGGCAGGATAGTGCCGCCGGTCAACCCGAACGAGTGGAACACCGGCAGCACGTTGAGCAGGATGTCGGCCGGCGAGATAGTGATGCGGGCTTCCGCCTGCATCGCATTGGCAAGGAGGTTCCGGTGCGACAGCACCACGGCCTTGGGCGTGCCTTCCGAGCCGGAGGTGAACAGGATCACCGCCGGCTTGGCCGCATCCTGGCGCTGCAACGGCCAGCGCCACAGCAAGGCGGCTGCGGCCTTGTCCAGCACGGTCACGCTTGCGCGAACATCCTCCAGCCATAGCAGTTTCGCCCCGCCCTTTTCCACCGCCTCGACTATGTCGGCGAGGTTGGCCTTTTCGACAAAGGCGCGTGAGGAGACCACGGTCCGGATCACCGCCGTGCGGATGGCGGCGGTGACGCTCGCCGGGCCGGCGGTATAGTTGATCATCGCTGCCACCCGCGCAGCCGACAAAAGTCCGACGAACGACAGCACGACGCCATTGGCGTTGGGCAGGAGCAGCCCAACCGCTTCGCCCGGCGCTGTTATTGCCTCGAAGCGGCGGCCCAAAACCCTGGCGCCGATGAACATTTTCCGGTAGCTCAGCGCACCGCCAATGACGTCCTCGATAATTGGGTGCGAAGCGCCAACACGGTCGGCGGCATCGCGCATGGCGAGAAACAGGCCGCGATCGAGATCGCTGCCGAAAAGCCTGGCCTCGGCGAAGCGGTCAAACAGCGCATTGGTGTTGGAGGCCTGATCTGGGTTCCGCGCCACCAGCTCGGCGATGGTCATCGGCTCCAGCGCGCTGATCGACAGCTGCGGAAACCAATGGCGCGGCGCCTTGTCCGCCGGCGTCAGCGAAGCCGGCAGGCTGCGTGCGCCGGCAACAAAGACCGGCACGATGCGGGCGTCGGCCTGCATGGCGATACGGGTGATGGCGCGAAACAACCGAAACGACTTGACGTCGGGCTCGACTGCATCCGGCAGGTAAACGGCGAGCCGGCCCTTGCCCTTCAGCACCCGCACCAATCTGCGGCTGACGAAGACATGCTCGGCGTTGAAGGCGATGGTGCGGCCGAGCTCGCGCCACGGCTCCAGCCACGGCGATCCGGCCGAAGCCTGATCGAGGATGTGCAGCGTGTCCTCCGGCAGCAGCGACAGCATCAGCGCCGGCTCGATGCGTGACTGATGCCAAATGACGTAGATGACGGGGGCCGCCGACTTGCGGGCAATCTTGATGCGCTCGTCGCTGATCCGGTAGGCGAGCTTGAACGGCACGTAGAGCAGCGCCTGGCTCAAGCGCAGGCCGAGGCGGAACTTCTCCACCACGCCGATCAGCAGACAGGCCGCGACAAGACCCGCAAGCAGCGCCAGTGTCAGGATCATCGCCGCATCTCCCAACGATCTCACGTCGCGGCTCTTCAGTGGCCGCTTCGGGTGAGAACCTAGCCGAAGTTGGATCAACGTCAATGCGGCTCCATTTTTCCTTCTCTCCTATCTTTAATTGGGCTCGGCTGCCTATCGCAGCTACGCCGCTTTCATCCTTCCGCTGATGAAGCGGAATTCCTGCGTCTTGCCGCCAAAGCCATAGGCGGCCGCAGGCACTTCATGCACGAGGGCGTAGCTTTCCTCATGCACCTTGCCCAGCAGCCGGCCGAATGCGGCGAAAATTGCCTGCAGATACGCCTCCAGTTCGAGCTTGGTGTTGGTGCCGTCGACAACCTTGATGTCGAGCCAAGCCGTGTTGGCGCCATGCTCGGCCAGCGACTTGCCGCCGGCGAACCAGTGCTCGGGGTCGTGATAGGAAATGGCAACAGCTGTAATCGTCGCGTCCTTGCGCAGATGCGTGGCCGTCAGTTCGGTCACTTCCTTGGCAATGGCGGCGGACAAAGCGGCATCGGGCTTGCCGGTAACGCTGACATTGATGATCGGCATATTTCTTCTCCTCGGTTTCAAGCGGCGCCTCTTCGCCGTCGAGAAAATCATGCCATCGTCCTTTGATCAAAAAAATCGAATTGTTTTTGATAAACACTTTGATAATATCAAATTATGCAGATGTTCGATCCTGACCTCCTCAAGACTTTCCTCGCTTTCGTCGATGGCGGTTCCTTGGCGCGGGCCGCGTCGATCGTCGGTCGCTCGCCGTCCGCAGTGACCGCGCAGATGCAGCGGCTGGAGGATGTTGTCGGCGAACCGCTGCTGGTGCCGCAGGGGCGAGGGCGCGGCCTGACGCCGGCAGGCGAGGATCTGATCGCTCACGCGCGTCGCATCCTTGCCGCGCACCGCGAGGCGTGGCTGGCCCTCAAAGGGGCGCACGCCGACGGGCGCGTCGCCATCGGCACCACGCAGGATTTCGCCGATAGCGGCTTGCCGCAGCTGCTCAGGGCTTTCGCTGTCAGCCATCCGCGCGTCAGGATCGAATTGCGCGTCGGCCGTTCCGCCGAACTGGCGCAGGCTTTGCAGGCCGGCACCCTTGATCTGGCCATTGCCATGCGGCAGGTGCCGACACGCGACGAAGTCGGTGTGCTCAAGGAACCAATGATCTGGCTTTGCTCACAGAACGGGCTGGCCACCCGCCACGACGAGCTGCCCTTGGCGCTGCTCGATCCCCATTGCGGGTTTCGCGAAGCGGCGACCAGTGCACTCGATGCTGCCGGCCGTCGCTACCGCATTGCTGCCGGCAGTGCCAGCCTTGCCGGCCTGCGCACGGCGGTGCACGCCGGCATCGCCTTGACGTTGAGGACGGCGCGCTTCGCTCATTCCGGCATCGTCGAGGCGCCGCGCGATCTTGATCTGCCGCCGGTGCCGGTCGCCGAATTCGCCGTCCGCTTGCGTGAGGATGCCGACCGGCCGGCGCAGGATCTGGCCGCGTTGTTCAGCGGCAACCTGGCCTTGGCCAATTGAGCCAGCAAAGAAAAAGCCGACCTTGCGGTCGGCTTCTGAGTAAGACGGGCCGAGGGGTTTGGGGGGACTTGGGGTGGCCCGTCGCAGCCATAATGCCTGAGCCTTATGATGGTTCCATGACTTTTCAAATTAATTTTCAGGACCGGATTTCTCGTGATCGGACCACCAACTCGCGCTCGAACGCGGCGAGGGATTGGTCATGCATCCGCTGCGCGCTGCCTGGCCATCAGCCAGTCGCGGCCGGCGTGAGCGAACACCGCGCAAAGCACGATGGCGCCACCGACCATGCTGCCTGCCGGCGGGATCTCCGCCAGGAACAGGAAGGCAAACAGGATCGCGAATGGCACTTCAGCTGAACCCAGCAATCCGGACTCGGCCGCCGGAATAAGCCGGGTGCCCTCCGTCCACAGGATCGAAGCCAGCGCGAACGAGGAGCCGAAGGTGGCTAGAAGCACAGCGTCCCTGGCCGAGACAGCCAGCGGATCGGCGACGAACCAGCCGAGCACGAACAGAAGGAATGCCGACACCGCACCCGCCCACACCACCGGCGTGTCGCGGAAGGCGCGCACCATGATCATGTAGAGCGCGCTGCCGATCGTCATCAGCAGCGCCAGCCCGTCGCCGAACAAATGGCCGGTGCCGAAGCCGGACCAGACCATGATCGCGACCCCGCATAGTGACACGGCGGCGGCGGCAAGCGTCTGCAGCCGGAACGGCTCGCGGACCAACAGGAGGGCCAGCAGCGCGGTGACGAACGGAGCCGTGGCATAGATGATCGCGACATTGGCGACAAAGGTGAATTTGAACGCCGAGATGAAGGCGATGCTGGCGAGCGCGCCTTCGATCGCCAGCAGCCAGCCGCGCCAGCCGAGCCGCAGGCTGTCGCGACCGCCGGAGCGCTGGCGGCGCCATAGCACATAGAGGCTGATCAGGATCGAGCCGACGAAGCCGCGCCAGCAGGTAATGGTCAGCGGGTCGGCATGGATCGATTTGGTCAGCACGCCGGTGAGGCCGAAGACGGCCGCCGATGCCGAGACCAGGATGATGCCGAGGGTACGTTCGCGGGCGCTTTCCACTGTGCCTGGCATGTCCAGCAATTCCGTCATCTCACCAGCCTACTCTGCCCCGTCCTGACACCATAGTGTCAGCTTGATCGAGGCGTCGTGCATCGAAACAGCAGACCGGCAGCCCCGGTGAACAGGATGCCGGCGAAAGCCTTTCGCGCGTTTCCAGGATGGCGATGTCGGCCATTGTCCGGCGGCCTTACGAATGTGTTGCGAGAGACGGTGTGAAAGCGTTGGATGCCTCCGTATCGTCAGGCTATACGGGCGAAACCCTGCTAAGCGCTACGCCAGCGCGCGCTTGCGTTTGGGGCAGGCGGCACAGCCGTTAAGCAGCGAAGCCAGGCAACTATAGGAGACGACGAAATGGATGCGATCGCATTGAAGGCCATGCAGGCGCCGCTGAAGGAGGCCTATCGCGACGACGCCTCGCGCGCGCTGATTACTCTCCGCGCCAAAGGCTCGATCGACGACCAATCGATCGCCTGCAAGGTCGAGACAGGCAGGGCGATCGCCATTGCCGGGCTGCATCCGGCGACCGGCGGCACCGGGCTCGAACTCTGCTCCGGCGACATGCTGCTGGAGGCGCTGGTGGCTTGCGCCGGCGTCACGCTGAAGGCGGTAGCGACGGCGCTGGAATTCAAGCTTGGGGCCGCCACGGTGGAAGCCGAAGGCGATCTCGACTTTCGCGGCACGCTTGGTGTGGCAAAGGATGCGCCGGTTGGCTTCCGTGCCATCCGGCTGACATTCGGCCTCGACACGGACGAGCCGCAGGAGCGCGTCGATGCGCTGCTCAAACTGACCGAGCGCTACTGCGTGGTGTTCCAGACCATCAGCCAGAAGCCGGAGCTGACGGTAAGCGCACGACGCTGAGGCTGCTGATCTCCCCCCTTGAGGGGGAGATGCCCGGCAGGGCAGAGGGGGGTTGGTCCGACCGGGCTCGGCCCGCTCCAGCAGATGGAGGCCGGCGCTTCACGCGTGGCGACCCCCTCTGGCCTGCCCTCTTTGCCAAAACTTGGCATCTCCCCCTCAAGGGGGGAGATCACGCGCCTACTGCGCCGACGGCTCCTCGGCGTCGCCCTCGTCGGCGAAGGGCGAGGCGCTCGGCACGCACTGCACCGACCAGCCGGCCGGCGTCGGTTGCTTCTGGTATTCGGTTATGGCGAAGGTGCACTGTTCGCGGGTGTCGAATGTGCTGGGCAACACGACCATGCCGCCTTGCGGGCCGGCGATCACCAGATACCAGACTAACGCTACGCTCGGTGCCGCCATGGGTATTTCCTCGCTCTGCTTGTTTTGGGAGTCGCATGATCCTAGCAACTCCGGCCCAGCGGCGAAAGCTGGGCCAAAGCGCGGCCTTAAGCCACGGCATCACAGCCGCGTGATGTTAGGCCGCTTACTCCGGCTGCCGGTAGGCGACAAAGCGGTTGTACTTGGCCTGGAAGATCAGCCCCGTCTCCTTGAGCGTGGGGCTAGCCAGCGGCACGATACGCTTGGCGATCTCCGAAGGGTGCGGCAGCGTTTCAGGATCTTCGCCGGGTACGGCCTGCGCCCGCATCGCGGTGCGCGTCGCCCCTGGATCGGCGGCGTTGATCCTGAGCGGCAGGTTTTCGGTTTCATGCGCCCAGGAGCGCGTCATGGCCTCGACCGCCGCCTTCGACGCCGCATAAGGCGCCCAGAAGGCGCGTGCAGAGTGGGCAAGGCTGGAGCTCAGCACGATAGCGCGGCCGGCATCGGAAAGCCGCAGCAGCGGGTCGACCGAGCGGATCAGCCGCCATGTTGCGGTGACGTTGATGGTCATCACCTTCTCGAATGTCTTGGCCTCGACATGGCCGATCGGGGCGATGACGCCGAGCACAGCGGCGTTGGCGACCAGTATGTCGAGCTTGCCCCAGCGCTCGTGGATGGCGCCGCCCAGCCGGTCGATCCCCGCCATGTCGGCAAGATCGAGCGGCACCAGCGTCGCTTGTCCGCCGCCCGCTTTGATCTGGTCGTCGAGTTCTTCCAGCCCACCGACGGTGCGGGCAACCGCAATTACATGCGCACCGGCGGCGGCAAGCTCCCTGGCGATGAAATAGCCGATGCCGCGCGAGGCGCCGGTGACGACCGCTACGCGGCCGGAGAGATCGAGGGGAGGGGTCACTGGGCAACTCCGACGGTTAGCGCTCTACGTCGCCCCCCTCTGTCCTGCCGGACATCTCCCCCCAAGTGGGGGAGATTGGCCTGTCGCGCCGACGCCGCTCGACCTGCAAGATTGGAGATTGGCGAAAGTGGAAATGAAAGCCGATCTCCCCCCAAGTGGGGGAGGTGTCCGGCAGGACAGAGGGGGGTGCGACAAAGCGATCCCGAAGACGTCTTCACACCGGCGACATTCACGATAGTGGTGTGATCCTAAGACCCGCCCGCCGCCAGTAGCGACAGCGTGCGCACATTGTCGGAGCCTTCGAAGTCGGCAAGCCGGGTCGGATACTGGCCGGTGAAGCAGGCGTCGCAGAATTGCGGCTGCTCGTTGTCGCGGCCGGCCTCGCCGACGGCGCGGTAGAGCCCGTCGATCGACAGGAAGCCGAGCGAATCGACGCGGATGAACTCGGCCATCTCCTCCACCGACATGCGCGACGCCAGCAGCTTCGACTTTTCCGGTGTGTCGACGCCGTAAAAGCAGGAGGCGCGCGTCGGCGGCGAAGCGATGCGCATATGCACTTCCTTGGCGCCGGCATCGCGCACCATCTGGACGATCTTCTGGCTGGTGGTGCCGCGCACGATCGAATCGTCCACCAGCACCACGCGCTTACCTTCGATCATGCGGCGGTTGGCGTTGTGCTTGAGCTTGACACCCATGTGGCGGATCGAATCGCCGGGCTGGATGAAGGTGCGGCCAACATAGTGATTGCGGATGATGCCGAGCTCGAACGGAATGCCCGCGGCCTGCGAAAAGCCGATCGCCGCCGGCGTGCCCGAATCCGGCACCGGCACGACGATGTCGGCCTCGACCGGACTTTCCTGCGCCAGCTCGGCGCCGATGCGCTTGCGCACTTCATAGACGTTGCGGCCTTCGACCGACGAATCCGGCCGCGCGAAATAGACATATTCGAAGATGCAGAAGCGGGTCTTCTGCGGCTCGAACGGGAACAGGCTTTCGATGCCCTTGCTGGTGACGACGACCATTTCGCCGGGCTTCAGGTCGCGCACGAAACGCGCACCGATAATATCGAGCGCGCAGGTCTCGGAGGCGAGAATCCAGGCGCCGTCGAGATCGCCGAGCACCAGCGGGCGGATGCCGAGCGGGTCGCGGCACCCGATCATCTTCTTGGACGTCATCGCCACCAGCGAGAAGGCGCCTTCGACTTGGCGCACCGCATCGATGAAGCGCGAATTCAGGTCGCGCTCCTTGCTGGTGGCAACCAGGTGCAGGAGCGTTTCGGTGTCGGAGGTGGAAGAGAAGATGGCGCCTTGCTTCTGCAGGGCGCGCTGAACGGTCATGGCGTTGGTGAGATTGCCGTTATGGGCGACGGCAAAGCCGCCATCGGCAAGTTCGGCGAAGAAAGGCTGGATATTGCGCAGACCGGCGCCGCCGGTGGTGGCATAGCGTGTGTGGCCGATGGCACGGTTGCCTTGCAGGCTGTCGATGACACGCTGCTTAGTAAAGGTGTCGCCGATCAGGCCGACATGGCGTTCGACATGGAATTGGGTGCCGTCATAGGAAACGATGCCGGCCGCTTCCTGGCCTCGATGCTGCAACGCATGCAGACCGAGCGTTACAATGGCTGCGGCGTCCTGCCGGCCGAAAATGCCGAACACGCCGCATTCGTCGTGGAAATGGTCGTCGGCTTCGGCGGAAAGCACGTCGTCTGCGTCTGCCACTGAGGCTGCCATTGGGGCTCAAGCTCCGCTAAAGTCGCCATATAAGGTCATAGCGCATCGAAAGCAACGCACGTCGTGCGGCGTTCACATGATCGACAGTCTTGAGCCTCGCAAGTCTGTCGAAATCAGTTTGCCGGCGCCGGGTTTGCAGGTGCCGGCGTCGCGGGCGCATTGTCGGCCGGCGGCGCATCGCTGTCGTCGGGTGCCGGAGCAGTGGCGTCGTCGCCGGCGGCAGGGGCTTCCGCTGCAGGCGCGTCGGGGGCCAGAGGCGTCTCGGTGGCCGGCTGATTCGGATTGAGCTTGTTGAGGATGGCGTTTTCCGGATCCTCGGGCAGCAGGCTTTCGAGCTTGGCGCCGATCGATTCGAGCAACGGCTTTGACTTGGCGTTGGCAATCCAGCCTGGAGCCTTGGCGCCGGCCAGCCAATTGAAGAAAAGCAGCGCGACAGCGACGACCAGGATGCCGCGCGCCGCGCCATAGAGGAAGCCAAGTGTACGATCGAGCGCGCCGATCCTGGAATCGATGATCCAGTCGGCGAGCTTCATGGTGATGACCGAAACGACGATCAGCGCGACAATGAAGACGATACCGGCGGCCGCCGCCATGGCGGCCTTTTCGTTGTCGACATAGGGCTGAATGTAAGGCAGCACCGGCTTGTAGAAGAAGAAGGCGGCGGCCGCGGCGGCTGCCCAGGAGATGATCGACAGGATCTCGCGCGAAAAGCCGCGAACCATAGCGAGCATCGCCGAGACCAGGGTGAAGCCGACGAGAATTCCGTCAAGCAGCGTAATCGGCATGTTTTTCGCCCCACTCCGATCTCTTTTTCACGACTCGACGAGCCGCATCACTCTTGCTCGTCGGCGCGGCTGCGCCGAGAGCCGGCTATGCGCGCCACGAGATCGGCAAGCTCGGTGGGCTGGAAAGCGCCGGCTCCGATCCCCCCGACCCCATTACCACCAACAAGTTCCTCGCTGCCCAAGGGCAGAACCGCGCGTCCGAAACCCAGCTTTTCGGCTTCCTTGAGGCGCTGCTGCGCATGCGCAACCGGCCTCACCGCACCCGAAAGGCTGATTTCGCCGAAATAGACGCAATCGGCGGGAAGGGCAAGACCGGTGAGCGAGGAAACCAGTGCCGCCGCCACCGCCAGGTCGGCCGCCGGCTCCGAAATGCGGTAGCCGCCGGCAACGTTGAGATAGACGTCGTGCGTGCCGAAGCGGACGCCGCAATGGGCTTCCAGAACCGCCAGGATCATCGACAGCCGGGCACCGTCCCAGCCGACGACGGCGCGGCGCGGTGTGCCCAGCGTCGATGGCGCCACCAGCGCCTGGATCTCGACCAGCACCGGCCGTGTGCCTTCCATGCCGGCGAAAACCGCGGCACCCGGCGACTTCGCATGGCGCTCACCGAGGAAAAGCTCGGACGGGTTGGCGACTTCCCGCAAGCCCTTGTCCGACATTTCGAAGACGCCGATCTCATCGGTTGGCCCGAAGCGATTCTTGACCGTGCGCAGGATGCGGTAGTGGTGGCCGCCTTCGCCCTCGAAATAGAGCACCGCGTCGACCATGTGCTCGACGACGCGCGGTCCGGCGATCTGGCCCTCCTTGGTGACGTGGCCGACCAGAACGATCGCCGCCCCTGTGGATTTTGCGTAGCGGATCATCGCCTGGGCGGCGGCACGCACCTGGGTCACCGTGCCGGGCGCCGAATCGGCCATATCGGTCCACAGCGTCTGGATCGAATCGAGAATGACCAGATCCGGCCGCTTGCCATCGGCGATGGTGGCGAGGATGTCCTCGACATTGGTTTCGGCGGCGAGCTCGACCGGGGTGTCGGCGACGCCGAGCCGCTGGGCGCGCAGCCTGATCTGCGCGACCGCCTCTTCGCCCGAGACATAGACGATGCGGTGGCCCTTTGCCGCCAGCGCGGCCGCGGCCTGGGTGAGCAGCGTCGACTTGCCGATGCCGGGATCGCCGCCGACCAGCAGCGCCGAGCCGCGCACGAAGCCGCCGCCGGTGGCCCGGTCGAGTTCGCCGATGCCGGAGACGATGCGCGGCGCGTCCTCGATGTCGCCGGAGAGGCTGGTCAGCACCACCGCGCGGCCCTTGCGTGCATTGCGCGTATTGGCCGGGCCGGAGCCGATACCGCCTGACGTACCTTCCTCGACCAGCGTGTTCCACTCGCCGCAGGCATCGCATTTGCCAGCCCAGCGCTGATGCACCGATCCGCAATTCTGACAGATGAACTGAATGCGGGATTTGGCCATCAGGCGCGGCCTGCGGCAATTGAAAGACAGGTCAGCGGGACAGCGGCCCCCTCTGTCCTGCCGGACATCTCCCCCTCAAGGGGGGAGATTGGCAGCTCCGATATTGCCGTACATCTAGCAGCATTGACGATTGCCGAAAGCCGAAATGACATCCGATCTCCCCCCTTGAGGGGGAGATGTCCGGCAGGACAGAGGGGGGTGCGAAGGAATGAGACCTGTATCAAGAGGTCACTCGAACCGATCCGGCAAATGATGCTCTTCCGCAAGGTCCGAGAAGCGGGTGAATTCGCCCTGGAAGGCGAGGCTGACCGATCCCGTTGGGCCGTGGCGCTGTTTGGCGACGATGACCTCGGCCTTACCGCGCATCTCGTTCATCTCGTGTTCCCATTTGATGTATTCGTCGGTGCCCGGCTTCGGCTCGCGGTTCTTCAGGTAATATTCCTCGCGGTAGACGAACAGCACCACGTCGGCGTCCTGCTCGATGGAGCCCGATTCGCGCAGATCCGAAAGCTGCGGGCGCTTGTCGTCGCGGCTCTCGACCTGGCGCGACAGCTGCGACAGCGCGATGATCGGCACCGCCAGCTCCTTGGCTAGTGCCTTGAGGCCGGTGGTGATCTCGGTGATTTCCTGGACGCGGTTTTGCGAGGATTTCGCGCTCGATCCCTGCATCAGCTGGATATAGTCGATAACAATGACGTCGAGGCCGCGCTGGCGCTTCAGGCGACGCGCGCGGGCCGACAGCTGAGCGATAGAAATGCCGCCGGTCTGGTCGATGAACAGCGGGATTTTCTGCATTGTCTGCGAGCAGGCGACCAGCTTTTCGAAATCCATCTCGCTGATCTCGCCGCGCCGGATTTTCGACGACGGGATTTCCGTCTGTTCGGAAATAATGCGGGTGGCCAGCTGTTCGGATGACATTTCGAGCGAAAAGAAGCCGACGACGCCGCCATTGGCCGCCTTGAACGAGCCGTCCGCCTGCTGCGCCGGGACATAGGCCTCGGCGATGTTGAAGGCGATATTGGTGGCGAGCGAGGTCTTGCCCATGCCGGGGCGGCCGGCAATGATGATCAGGTCGGACGACTGCAGGCCGCCCATGCGGCGGTCGAGATCGCGCAAGCCGGTAGCAACGCCCGACAAATGCCCGTCGCGCATATAAGCCGCATTGGCCATGTCGACGGCGGTCTTGACGGCATCGGTGAAGCTCTCGAAGCCGCCATCGTAGCGGCCGGTTTCGGCCAATTCGAACAGGCGCCGCTCGGCATCCTCGATCTGGTCGGAGGGCGACATGTCGACCGGCGCGTCATAGGCGATGTTCACCATGTCCTCGCCGACAGTGATTAGCGCGCGCCGCGTCGCCAGATCGTAGATGGCGCGGCCATAGTCGGTGGCGTTGACGACGGTGACGGCCTCGACCGCCAACCGCACGACATATTGCGCCACCGTCATGTCGCCGACCTTCTCGTCGGCCGGCAGGAAGGTCTTCAGCGTGATCGGCGTCGCGATCTTGCCCATGCGGATGAGCTCGGCCGCGACCTCGAAGATCTTTCTATGCAGCGGCTCGTAGAAATGGCCGGGCTTCAGGAAGTCGGAGACGCGGTAGAAGGCATCGTTGTTGACCAGTATGGCGCCGAGCAGCGCCTGCTCGGCCTCGATATTGTTCGGCGCCTCGCGATAGAGCGGTGTTTCCGCCACGCCGAATTTTCGTGCTGCCTCTGCCATGATGTCCCCGGTCCTGATCCCCGTCTCTCGATATCAGAACGAGACAAGTCAGTGATGACTTATCTGCATCAGTCCCCAACCAACCAACTTTGATGCCCGCGATTCACAGCCAGGATCTTTCGGTGGAAAGAATCTCGATTGACTCGAATCAAGATGGCGAGCCTAGCCGTTCTCAGGCGAGAACAAAACAGGAAAATAGCTGCCGGTCATTCCGGCAAGGCATCACCCCAATCCAGTCGCCGCGCGGCCTTGAACGTCTCGCCGTCGCGCTTGGTGAACAGTCGCTCGGCAGCACCCCCATCCTGTTCGCAAAGCTTCAGCAAGACCTTGCCGGAGCCCGACTTCGGCGGTGCGATCACTCGCGCTCGAGGCGGAGCGGCCGGATGGCGGGAGGCCGCGACAAAGATGAATTTCTCGTCCTCCCACGGCACCTCGGCATCCTTGGCCAGACGGTGTAGGCGCGAGCGGGCGACGCGGCGGGCGAAATGGCACCAGTCGGGGGCGACGAGCGGGCAGGGCGCCTCATGCGGGCAGGGCGCAAGCACGTGCGCGCCCGCCTCGATCAGCTGCCGCCGCACGGCAAGAATACGCTGCCAGCCGGCCGGCGTGCCCGGCTCGACCACCAGCAGCGTGTCTGCGGTCAGCTGCCAGAGCCGGTCGACGAGTTTTGCCAGCGATGCCGGCGCGATCTCATCCAGCACATAGGCTGAAGTCACCAGCTCGGCCGGCTCCAGATCGACCAGGTCGATGGTGATGTCGCCGGTCCGCCAGGCGGTCCTGGCCGTGATCGAATCCGCGGCAAGTGCTTCGCCGACCCTTCGTACCGCGGCGCCGGCCTCGAGTAGCACCGCCTGTTCGAGATCCGGCCAGAGATTGATTGTGGCCCAAAGCACCGTGCCAGGGCCAGCGCCGACATCGAGCAAGGTCTTCGGAGCATAGTCGGGCCGAGACTCGCCCACCGCATCGAGGCTGGCGCGAACGGCCGCATAGGTCGCCGGTAGCCGCGTTGCCAGATAGGCCTTCACCGCCATGTCTTCGGCCATGTGCAGGCGACCGTCGCGCAACTCTGCGCGGTAGCGGTCCGACAGCGTCTTTGCCGCTTGCTTAAGCATCGGCAACGGCACCTGTTCGAGAAGGCGGTCGACGCCTTGTCTAAGCGGGACGGGCAGTTCCATCGCTTAGGCAGTCCGAGGTGCGAGCAGAATGACCGAGGCGCCAACGATGCAGATCGCGGCACCGGCAAGATCCCAGCGGTCGGGGTGCACGCCTTCCGCCAGCCACAACCAGGCCAGCGAGGCGGCAATGTAGATGCCGCCATAGGCGGCATAGGCCCGGCCCGCCGCGCTGGTGTCGACCAGCGCCAGCAGCCACGCGAATAGCACGAGCGAGACGAGACCGGGCGCCAACCACAGCGGCGACTTGTCCAGCCGCCACCACGCCCAGAACGAAAAGCAGCCGGCGATCTCGGCAAGTGCGGCGGCGACGTAGAGGAGGTAGGTCATGAAAAAAGGTCCTGCGTTGACGGGACCCTTTTCAGCGTGCCGGCCGGCAATGACAAGCGGCAATGGCGTGATGCCGGCAGTCTACTCCGGATCCGCCACCTTGCGGCGGCGAGTGGGCTTGGCCACCGGAGCCTTTTCGCGACGTCCAAGATCGCGCATCTCCAGCGCCTTCTCGCAACTGGCCATGTAGTCGCGCGTCATCGGCAGCGTGTCGTTCTTCTTGGCAATCTGGATCTGGAAGATCACCAGATCCTGCCAGCGGAAGGCAGCTTCCGAGGCGGCAAGATAGAACTCCCACATGCGGCAGAAGCGCTCGTCATAAATCGCCTTGGCCTTGTCGCGGTTGGCCGCGAAGCGCTCGCCCCAATGCTTCAGTGTCTCGGCATAATGCAGCCGCAGAACCTCGATATCGATGACGACGAGCCCCGATTTTTCGATGGCCGGCATCACTTCGGATAGCGACGGGATGTAGCCGCCCGGGAAGATGTACTTGCGGATGAAGGCGCTGGTTGCCCACGGCACGCCGGAGCGGCCGATCGTGTGCAGCAGCATGACGCCGTCCGGCTTCAGCAGCGTCGCCGACTTGTCGAAGAAGGTGCGGAAATGATTGACCCCGACATGCTCGAACATGCCGACGGAGACGATGCGGTCGAAACGCTCATTGAGCTCGCGATAGTCCTTGATGTCGAAATGCACCCGGTTTTGCAGGCCTTGCGCATGGACGCGGTCGGTGGCGACGCCGTGCTGCTCGGTCGACAGCGTCACGCCTTGCACGTCGACGTCGAACGCCTTGGCTAGATAGAGCCCAAGCCCACCCCAGCCGGAGCCGATATCAAGAACCGTCTGGCCGGCCTTCAGCCTGAGCTTGGCGGCGATATGGCGCTTCTTGGCCGCTTGTGCCTCGTCGAGCGTCATGTCCGGCTGCTCGAAATAGGCGCAGGAATATTGCATGTCCTCATCGAGGAAGAGGCGGTAGAGGTCGCCCGACAGATCGTAATGGCGCTGCACGTTGCGGCGCGCCCGCGACGCCGTGTTGATCTGCTGCAGGCGCCGGAAGGCGTGGCGCAGACCTTCGATCGCCTTCGACCAGGTGGCATCGATACCGCCGCTGCCCATGTTCTGGAAGGCAATCCGCATCACCCCCAGCACGCCGCCCTCGAGAATGTCGAGTTCACCGTCCATGTAGGCTTCCGGCACCGCCAGCATCGGATCGAAGGTTATTGCGCGCTCGGCATGCCTTGTCTTAATGTGCATGTGCACCGGCTCGCCGCTGCCGTCACCGAAAGTCACCATCGAGCCTTGCGGCCCTGTCACCTTGAGATTGCCTATGCGGACCAGGCGGTCGAGAACGCGTTTCAGCAGAATATTCATGACCAATTGTCCCCTCTCGGCCAGACATGCTGTCCTATTCTGCATCAAGATATAGGGGTTCGAAAAGTTCCATTTGGCATAAAAATGCCCGGGTAGAGGCCCGGGCATTGGTCCAGAATAGCGATTAGCCGGCGAATGCCGACGAAATGACGATCAGCCGTTGTCTTCGCCGCCTTCGAACTCCGCATTCGGATCGAAGAAGTTTTCCGGCCGCGCATTATCGTTGATGTCCTCGCCGTAGATGGCTTCGGCGGTGGTCAGTGTTTCGCCCTTGGCCTGGCGCTCGGCTTCGTCGGCCGTGCGGGCAATGTTGAGCGTGATGGTAACCTCGACTTCCGGGTGCAGCGCGATCGCCACATTGGTGACGCCGATGGTCTTGATTGGCTGGTTGAGCAGGATCTGGTTGCGGTTGACCGAAAAACCTTCCGCCGTCACCAGCTCGGCGATGTCGCGCGTCGAGACCGAACCATAAAGCTGACCGGTTTCGCCGGCCGAGCGCACGGCGATGAAGCTCTTGCCGTCGAGCTTTTCTGCAATCTGCGCGGCTTCGGACTTGCGCTCCAGGTTGCGGGCTTCGAGCTGGGCCCGCTGTCCCTCGAACTTCTTCTTGTTAGCTTCGTTGGCGCGCAGCGCCTTGCCTTGCGGCAGCAGGAAATTGCGGGCGAACCCGTCCTTGACCTTGACGGTATCGCCCATCTGGCCGAGGCGGGAAACGCGTTCGAGAAGAATGACTTCCATGGTTTTGTTCCTTCGCTTGGGCGCTATCCTCAGGATCGGCGCCGAGTTGTCTGGAACAGGTCAGGAAGCTGGGGCGTCGCCGCCTGTGTCGCTGTCCTGCCTGTCGCGGCAGTTAGGATCTCTTGTCGAAATCCAACCCGGGATTTGGTGTTCGATCCGGCTACGCCCGTCGTGGCCGGTGAAAAAGCGGGCGGCGAACCGCCCGCCTGAAGTGTTAGCGGACCACGTAGGGCAGCAGGCCGAGGAAGCGGGCGCGCTTGATCGCCTTGGCGAGTTCGCGCTGCTTCTTCTGGCTGACGGCGGTGATACGCGATGGCACGATCTTGCCGCGCTCGGAGATGTAGCGCTGCAGAAGCCGCACGTCCTTGTAGTCGATCTTCGGCGCGTTGGCGCCGGAGAACGGGCAAGTCTTGCGGCGACGGTGGAAGGGGCGCCGGGTTGGGATCTGGTTGATGTCGACCATTATTCTGCGGCTCCTTCAAAGCCTTCGCGCGGACGGCGCGGGCCACGATCGGCACCGCCATCGCCGAAGCTGCGCGGCGGACGATCACCACGGTCACCGCGATCGCGGTCGCCGAATGAGCGCGGGCCACGATCGCCACGGTCGCGGTCGCCGAAGCCGCCGCGTTCCGAGCGCTCTTCGCGCTTCTGCATCATTGCCGACGGACCTTCCTCATGCGAATCGACCTTGATGGTCAGGAAACGCAGCACGTCCTCGGACAGGCCCATCTGGCGCTCCATTTCATTGAGCGCGGCCGGCGGGCAGGTGATGTCCATGAGTGTATAATATGCCTTCCGGTTCTTGTTGACCCGGTAGGTGAGGGACTTCAGTCCCCAGTTCTCGACCCGGCCGACGGACCCGCCATTCGCGGTGATGACGCCCTTGTACTGTTCGACAAGCGCATCGACCTGCTGCTGCGAGAGGTCCTGCCGGGCAAGAAACACATGTTCGTATAGAGCCATAGTGTTCGTGCCTTTCTTCGTTTCTCTCCCGGTTCCCGGCGGCAAAAGCCTCTGCAACTTCTCTGACCCGCAATCCTTGCGAAGGCGGGGAAGAAAGGAGCATGACGAGACGGTCGAGAGCGGAGACACGGGAGGCGGAAGCGCTTCTGGCTTCACGCGAAGGTTTCGAAAAACCTCCGGCCCTCCGTTCAGCCCCCAGCAAGGACCGGCAGATTGCGGCGTCTATACAGGAATTTGACCGCAAAGCAAGGCCAAACCACAGAGCAAACGGCTTCACCGTCCCAGAGCGTAACGGGCCTCGATGGCGGGTGTTTTACGGATTTCCTGAAACCGGACCTTAACCACCATGCGAAGTTCCAGCACCGGCGGGCGTGGCTTGCATCTTCGCATCTCGGCGACATCGACGCTACGCGCAAGGACGTCTTCGACCGTTATTTCCAGACCAATGTCGCCGGCCACAGGCCGCTCTCCCGCCGCCGCTGCTCAGCTCGTGTGCGCAGCCACTTTGCCTGTGGTTTCGGGGAAGAAATCGGGCGCCGCATGGCGCTTGCCGAACATCATGTCGTATTGCAGCAGACGGAAGTCGCGGATTGCCGGGTCGATCTCTTTCTGACGCGACCAATCGGGGGTGGCATCGCCTCCCGGTGCCAGCAGCAAATTACGGTCGATGACGCGATAACGGTCCCGCAACTGGCCGAGGAAGCCGGTGTAATAGGGATGGCTGATGCCGGCCGTCTTGAGGATATGGTAGGGCAGGAAGGCCGGGCTGACGGCGCCCAGATCCTCGGCCGGGCCGCTGCGGTTCGACCAGACGATCAGCGGCGTCTGGTGGTGCAGCAGCATCTGGTCGGCCGCCTCCTTGCGCGGCGCAACATTGTCCTTCAGGAAGCCGGTCTCGACGTAGACCGGCCCAAGCGGCGGCAGATGGTCGCCGAAGAAGGCGATGACGGTCGGCCGCTCGCGTTTCTTCGCCCATTCGATCAGGCGCTCGAGGCCGCGGTCCGCGTCGGAAGAGCCTTCGGCGTAGCTCAACAGCGATTCACGCGCCCACTGGCTGATCGGCGCCTGCACCTTGTGGGTCGGATTGTTATAGCGATACGGCTCATACGGTCCGTGGTTCTGCAGGCTGACGGCGAAAAAGAAGACCGGCTCGGCGCTGGTATCGGCTTCGTGGATGATCTCGTCGGTCATCGCTGCGTCCGACGCGAGCGGTCCGCGTTTTTGCATGGGCGGCAACGTCTCCTCGGACTTGAAGTCGTTGAAGCCGAAATCGGCATAGACGGCCCCCCGGTTCCAGAACCAGTTGGTTCCGGGATGGATGGCACGCGCCCGGTAGCCCTGACTTTTCAGGAAGGTCGCGAGCGAGGGGGTCGGTGTCCGCACATATTGCTGGTAGGGAATGCTGCCCGCCGGCAGGAAGGCGTTGGAAAAGCCGGTCAGGGCCTCGAACTCGATGTTGGCCGTCATCCCGCCGAATTCGGGCGAGAACATGGAGCCCGTGCGCAGTGCCCGCACATTGGGGATAGGGTCGGGTGTGATGGTGACGCCGGGCAGCTTGGTCGGATCCCAGAAGGACTCGCTCATGACGACGATGATGTCGGGCTTCTCGGCGGGTACCGAGGCCGTTACCTGCGGTTTGCCGATCGCTTCGATTGCCTTGTCGGAATAGCCGGGCGGCGCCGAGACGTGGGCCATCGGGACGTTCAGCGCGAAGGCGAGCGCAAAACCGTTTGAGGCATAGTTTTCCTTCTGGTCCCACATGATCGGGATGATCTGCAGCCGGTCGCGCGTCCACGAGAAAGTGGCGTAGTCCATGATGGAGACGAAGAAGGCGATCAGCGGCACCGTCAGCATCAGCCGGGCAAGGCGGCCCTTGTGGCTGAGCGCCGGAACGCGGCGGCGCCAGAGCCGCCAGCCATAGACGAGCAGCGACAGCCCGCCGACGATGCCGATCGCCAGGGCAATGGCGGTTCCCGGGCGATCGCGTACCAGAAGCGGCATCAGTGCCACGATCTGCCGGGAATAGAGGAAATCTGTCGGATAGAGCGGATCGCCGAGATAGAGCGACTTCTGGTGGCCGACGAACGCCAGCGACAACGTCAGCGGCGCGACGATCATCAGGCTCTGATGACTGCGGCCGAGCATGGCGTCGAGGCCGATGAGGATCAGCGCAAAAATGATGATCGTGGTCCAGCCGGGTTTGAAAGGCTGCAGAAAGAAATCGATGGTGCCGGCAAAGTTGCCGCGCACGATCAGTTCGATGGCAAACACCAGGACGGCCGCAGCCAGCAAGCTGATAAGGCCATAGCGGATGACAGGCCATCTGCGCGCCGGCAGATAGCCGGTCGACGGATCGCCTTCGAGAAACTGTGGCGCCGCCTCGGCTGCGCTCTGCTTGGTCTTTGCCACTTCAATAGTTCCCCGGCCCGCAACAAAAGCGTCACTCGATTGTCATCGAACTGTCACGCAAAGCCTAGCGCCTGCGGCGGAAATAAGAAGAGCCAGCAAACAAATCGTGAGCGGTTTTCATCATGAGTGATCGCCAAAAAGCCTGCCGAAACAGGCACTCGGCCGACATTACGAGGTCAAGGTTGGACTTGACTTGGCCGCACGCCTTGCGTCACAGGCAACGTGAACCAGCAGCTGGGAGCCGCCGATGGCCATCGCATTCACCTTTCCGGGGCAGGGCAGCCAGGCTGTCGGCATGGGCAAGGATCTCGCCGACGCCTTTGTGGAATCGCGGCGGATCTTCGAGGAAGTCGACGACGCGCTCGGCGAAAATCTATCGAAGCTGATCTGGGAAGGCCCGGAAGAGATGCTGACGCTGACCGCCAATGCCCAGCCGGCACTGATGGCGGTGTCGCTTGCCGCAATCCGGGCGCTGGAGGCGCGCGGCTTCTCCCTGAAAGGCAAGGTCACCTATGTGGCCGGCCACTCGCTCGGTGAATATTCGGCACTTGCGGCCGCCGGTTTCGTTTCAGTCGCCGACGCCGCCCGGCTGTTGCGCATCCGCGGCAACGCCATGCAGGCGGCGGTACCGGCCGGCGAGGGCGCCATGGCGGCGATCATCGGGCTGGAACAGGCCGACGTCGAGGGCGCTTGCGCAGTGGCCGCCCAAGGCGCCGCCAAAGATCCCGCGCGAGCCTTGGTTTGCCAGATCGCCAATGACAATGGCGGCGGCCAGCTGGTGATCTCCGGCGCCAGGCCGGCGGTCGAACTGGCGGCGAAACTATGCACGGAGAAGGGCGCCAAGCGGGCGCTGATGCTGCAGGTCTCGGCGCCCTTCCATTCGGCATTGATGAAGCCGGCGGCCGAGATCATGCGGGAGGCGCTGGCCGCCGTGACTAAGAGTGCGCCCGCCGTGCCGCTGGTCTCCAATGTTACGGTGACCCCGACGAGCGATCCCGACGAGATCGCCCGCCGCCTTGTCGAACAGGTGATCGGGCGCGTGCGCTGGCGCGAAACGGTGGAGTGGTTCGGCAGCAACGGCGTCCGCACACTTTACGAAGTGGGCGCCGGCAAGGTGCTGTCGGGGCTGGCGCGGCGCATCAATCGCGACATCGCCACCAGCAGCATCGGATCGGCGGCGGAGGTCGAGACGGTACTTGCCGCCTTGGTGTGACCACGTAGCTTGAATTCATCGGTGCTTGCGGCTACATGAATACATGTATCGCAACAAGGTGCGGCATGCCCACATCGATCCGCCTTTCTCCTGAAGTCGAGCAGCGCCTGGATTTTCTCGCGGCCAAGACTGGTCGCAGCAAGGCCTACTATCTGCGCGAGCTCATTGAACGTGGTCTGGAGGACTTGGAGGATTACTACTTGGCTGCCGAAGTCGTTGAGCGGATCAGGCGTGGTGAAGAAGACGTCATGAGAGCCGAGGACTTCTGGCGTGGCCTGGACGCTTGAGTATGCCCGCTCGGCGCGAAAATTTGTCGAAAAACTGGATCCGCAGACACGTCACCGTATCCGTGATTTTATTGAAAACCGCATTGCCGTTCTCGACAACCCGCGTGAACTCGGCAAACCGCTGAAGGGCCCGCTCGCAACCTTTTGGAGATATCGCGTCGGGGATTATCGCATCATTTGCGATGTGCAGGATAACCGGCTCGTCATTCTGGTGGTAACCATAGGCCACCGCGGCGACGTTTACAGATAGCCGAACTCGCCAGCTCCTATGATTGGCCAGTACGATTTGGGAAGAGGATAAAACATGTTCGAATTGACCGGCCGCAAGGCGCTCGTCACCGGCGCATCGGGGGGCATCGGCGAGGCGATTGCCCGCGTGCTGCATGCCCAGGGCGCCATCGTCGGCCTGCACGGCACACGTATCGAGAAACTGGAGGCGCTGGCCGCCGAACTGGGCGACCGGGTCAAGCTGTTCCCGGCCAATCTTTCCAATCGCGACGACGTCAAGGCGCTCGGCCAGAAGGCGGAGGCCGATCTCGAAGGCGTCGACATCCTGGTCAACAATGCCGGCATCACCAAGGACGGGTTGTTCGTACGCATGGCTGATGCCGACTGGGATAGCGTGCTCGAGGTCAACTTGACCGCCGTGTTCCGGCTGACCCGCGAGCTTACCCATCCGATGATGCGGCGCCGGCATGGCCGCATCATCAACATCACTTCAGTGGTCGGCGTCACCGGCAATCCCGGCCAGACCAATTACTGCGCCTCCAAAGCCGGTATGATCGGCTTTTCCAAATCGCTGGCGCAGGAGATCGCCACCCGCAACATCACCGTCAACTGCGTCGCCCCGGGCTTCATCGAATCGGCGATGACCGCCAAGCTCAACGACAAGCAGAAAGAGGCGATCATGGCGGCGATCCCGACCCGGCGCATGGGCACGGGCGCCGAAGTCGCCTCTGCCGTCGCTTACCTAGCTTCCAACGAGGCAGCCTACGTCACCGGCCAGACCATTCATGTCAATGGCGGCATGGCAATGATCTAACACTTGGGAAAACGCTTCATTCCGTCTTGGATGCACGGGATTTTTCGTGTAATGCCGCCCGCAACCCGGCGGTTCGGGCAAAAACCGGTCCTGTTCCGTTGCGTTTCCGGCAGGACCATCTTTCAGCTTGATTAGCGGCATTCTGCCCGCTAACGAAGACAGACAACCAAAAGACGAGGATGCCCAAATGAGTGACACCGCAGAGCGCGTCAAGAAGATCGTCATCGAGCACCTTGGCGTCGATGCCGACAAGGTGACGGAGCAGGCGAGCTTCATCGATGATCTGGGCGCGGACAGCCTCGACACGGTCGAACTTGTCATGGCGTTCGAAGAAGAATTCGGTGTCGAGATCCCGGACGATGCGGCCGAGACCATCCTGACTGTTGGCGATGCGGTGAAATACATCGACAAGGCCTCCGCCTGACGCTATTTGCAGTCATCACCGGGGAGGACCTGCGATGAGGCGTGTCGTCGTCACGGGCCTTGGGCTGCTTTCGCCGTTCGGCATGGGCTTCGAGCACAGCTGGAAGGAGCTTCTGACCGGCCGCAGCGCAGCCAAGCGCATCACCGAATTCGAGGTGGAAGACCTTGCCTGCAAGGTCGCCCACGTCATTCCGCGCGGTGACGGCTCCAATGCCACTTTCAATCCTGAAGCCGTTCTCGAGCCGAAGGAACTGCGCAAGATCGGCGACTTCATCCTGTACGGGATCGCGGCCGCCGACGAGGCACTCAAGGATTCCGGCTGGCAGCCGAAGACGCATGAGGAACAGTGCGCCACCGGCGTGCTGATCGGTTCGGGCATCGGCGGCATCGAAGGCATCGCCGAGAATGCGATGATCCTCAAGGAGCGCGGTCCGCGCCGCATCAGCCCGTTCTTCATCCCCGGCCAGATCATCAACCTCGTCTCCGGTCAGGTCTCGATCCGGCATGGGCTGAAGGGGCCCAACCATGCCGTCGTCACCGCCTGCTCGACCGGTGCGCACGCCATCGGCGATGCCGCCCGGCTGATCATCTGGGGCGATGCCGACGTTATGGTCGCCGGCGGCGCCGAAGCGCCGGTGACGAGGCTTTCGATCGCCGGATTTGCCGCTTGCCGCGCGCTCTCCACCGAGCGCAACGACGCGCCACAAACGGCCTCACGCCCCTACGATCGCGATCGCGACGGCTTCGTCATGGGCGAGGGCGCCGGTGTTGTCGTGCTCGAGGAGCTCGAACACGCCAAGGCCCGCGGCGCCAAGATCTATGCCGAGGTCACCGGCTACGGTCTGACCGGTGACGCCTATCACATCACCGCGCCTGCCGAAGACGGCGACGGCGCTTTCCGTTGCATGACCGCGGCGCTGAACCGGGCGAAGCTGACGCCGGCCGATGTCGACTACATCAACGCGCACGGCACCTCGACCATGGCCGATACGATCGAACTCGGCGCCGTCGAGCGGCTGGTCGGCAACGCCGCCTCGAAGATATCGATGTCGTCGACCAAATCGTCGATCGGCCACCTGCTGGGCGCGGCTGGTGCTGCCGAGGCGATCTTTTCGATCCTCGCCATTCGCGACAACATCGCGCCGCCGACCATCAATCTCGACAATCCGGAGCGCGAAACGGCGATCGACCTGGTGCCGCACAAGCCGCGAGCCCGGCAGATCGACGTGGCCCTATCCAACTCCTTCGGCTTCGGTGGCACCAACGCCTCGCTCGTCTTCCAGCGCTACAATGGCTGACCGCTCCGCCGGTTTCCGTCTGCCGTCAATTTTGCCATATTCGCCCCTACTCTGCCCGAGGGGATTCGTCGCAAGATCAGATGGTAGGGCGCTATGAACACAAATCCGGCCGATAACGGGGAATTCGGGCAACGGGCAGCAACGCCCGGCCCGATCGTGCCGAAGACGGCCAGCGAGGCGTTGCGGCCCGAGGCCGGCACGCCGCCGCCGAAGCGCTCGCGTGCCTCGCGCAGCCAGTTCGTCGTGTTCATGAACTTCGTCATCTCTTCGGTGATGCTGATGGTTCTGGCGGCAGGCGTTGCGCTGTATTTCGGCAAGCAGGAGTTCAACGAGCCCGGCCCGTCGGCCAATGGCGACACTTTCCTGGTCAAGCCGAATAGCGGCGTCCAGGAGATCGCCGACCAGCTTGAGCGGCGAGGGCTGATCAGCGACGCCCGCATTTTCCGCCTTGGCGTGCGCGCCTTCGGCAATGATTCCGCCCTGAAGGCCGGCGAATACGAGATCAAGCCGCAGGCCTCGATGCACGATATCATGGAACTGCTGAAGAGCGGCAAGTCGGTGATGTATTCGCTGACTATCCCCGAGGGGCTGACGGTCGAGCAGGCGCTGCAACGGATCGCCGAGCAGGACGCGCTGACCGGCGATATGCCGTCGACCACTCCACCTGAGGGCAGCCTGGCCACCGACACGCTGCGCTTCACCCGCGGCGCAACACGCCAGCAGATGGTCGACAAGCTTCTGGCCGACCAGAAGAAGCTGGTCGACGAAGTCTGGCAGCGCCGATCGCCGGATCTGCCGATCGCCAACGTTGAGGATTTTGTCACCCTGGCCTCGATCGTCGAGAAGGAGACCGGCAAGGGCGATGAACGCTCGCGCGTAGCCGCCGTCTTCCTCAACCGGCTGGCCAAAGGTATGCGGCTGCAGTCGGACCCGACCATCATCTACGGCCTGTTCGGCGGCAAGGGCAAACCCATCGACCGCCCGATCTATCAGTCGGACATTCAGAAGCCGACGCCCTACAACACCTATCTGATCAACGGCTTGCCGCCGACGCCGATCGCCAATCCCGGCCGTGCGGCTCTGGAGGCAGTCGCCAATCCGTCGAAGACCAGCGATCTTTACTTCGTTGCCGACGGCAGCGGCGGCCACGTCTTTGCCGCGACGCTCGATGAGCATAACGAGAATGTCGCTCGCTACCGGACACTGCTGAAAAAGCAGGCGCAGGACGCCGCCAAGGCCGGGGCAACCAATACCGGAGCCGACACGCCGGCGGGAGCCATCGTTGACGATGCGGGCGCCACCGCCGCCCAGTAGGGCCGGACGCCATCAGGTTGGCCCTGTGCATGTCCGGGTGGATGTGCAAGGGCTGCTATGGCATTGAAATTCAGATGATCCTGTCCGGAGAAATCGTTCCGGCTTGAGGGACATTCGGCAAGGGGACGCACGGCAACATGAACTTGCAGAGCATGACCGGTTTTGCGCGCAGTGTCGCCGAACACGACGGCACTTCGATTGCCTGGGAAGCCAAGTCCGTCAACGGCAAGAGCGTCGAGGTCAGGCTGCGGCTGCCGCAAGGTTTCGACCGGCTGGAGCCGGCCGCCCGGCAGACGGTGCAAAAGCGTTTTGCGCGCGGCAATTTCCAGATGACGCTGACCATTGGCCGCGCCGCCGGCGCTCAAGCGCAACCCGTGGTCAACGAGGCTTTCCTGAAGGATCTGGCGGGCTTGGCCAAGCGACTGCAGGAGCAGTTCGGAGTAGCCCCTGCGGCGGCCGACGGGCTGCTTGCGCTGCGCGGCGTCCTCGACATTCCCGAAACCATCGAAACCGAAGAGGCGCGCAGTGCGCTCGATACCGCAATACTGTCGGCGCTGGAAGCAGCACTGAACGGGCTGCAGCAGGCGCGCCAGCGCGAAGGTGCCGCCCTTCGTTCCCTGCTGTCCGGCCATATCGATGCCATCGAGGCGCTGACGCTGCGGGCCGAGGCCGATCCATCACGCGAGCCGGCCACGATCCGCGAAAGGCTCGCCGAGCAGATCCGCCTGTTGATGGACGCGTCCGCCAACCTGGACGCCAGCCGGCTGCATATGGAAGCTGCGTTCCTGGCCACCAAGGCCGACATACGCGAGGAGATCGACCGGCTGAAGACGCACGTGGCGTCGGGCCGGGCGCTGCTCGACGGCGGTGGCGCCATCGGCCGCAAGCTCGATTTCTTGGCACAGGAATTCAACCGCGAATCGAATACGCTGTGTTCCAAGTCGAATGCCGCCGCGGTCACCGCCATCGGGCTGGAGCTGAAGGCGGTCGTCGACCAGTTTCGCGAACAGGTCCAGAATCTGGAATGATCCCGATGCCAAGCCACATGACTGCCAAGCCCCATGACCGCTAGGGATGTGGGTTCCCGCATTCGGCGCCGCGGGCTGATGCTGGTCTTGTCGTCGCCGTCAGGCGCCGGCAAGTCGACGATTGCGCGCAATCTGCTGGAGAGCGATTCCAGCCTGGAATTGTCGGTCTCGGTCACCACGCGGCCACGCCGCGGGAGCGAGATCGAGGGCGTCCATTACCACTTCCGCACCATGCGCGAGTTCGAGCGGCTGCGCGATTCCGATGCGCTGCTCGAATGGGCGGAGGTGCACGGCAATTGCTACGCGACGCCGCGCGAGCCGGCTGAACAGGCGCTGGCCGAAGGCCGCGACATGCTGTTCGACATCGACTGGCAAGGCGCTCAGCAGCTCAAGGAGAAGATGCGCGCCGATATCGTCTCGATATTCATCCTGCCGCCATCGATGAAGGAATTGAAGGCGCGGCTGAAGCGTCGCGCCGAGGACCAGGAAGCGGTCATCGAGACGCGGCTCAAGAATGCCCGCAACGAGATCGAGCACTGGAAGGAATATGATTTCGTCATAGTCAACGACGATCTCGACCGCGCTTTCGCCGAGGTGCGGGGCATCGTCACGGCCGAACGCCTCAGACGCGATCGCCGGCCAGGCCTGTTCGATTTCGTCTCGGGGCTGCTCGACGAAAAGACGGATTGATCAAGGCGCTGTCCCCGCGACCAGGATCAGATTGCGACTGAGCGCGGCGTCGCGCAGTTCCAATGCCGCGGCATATTCGGCGGAGCGATACCAACGCCGCGCCGTGTCCATGTCGGGGAATTCGACGATGATCAGCGGCCCGGGAGACCAGTCGCCTTCCAACATTTCCACCTCGCCGCCGCGTACCAGATAGCGCCCGCCATGCTGGGCGATGGAGGCAGCCGCGCGGGCGCGATAGGCTTCGATAGCCTCTGCGTCACGGATCGCGACGTCGGAAATGACATAGGCGGCCACTGTTTGTCTCCGGGCAAGGTTTGTCCGGCTATCTATGCCATGAGAGCGGAAATTCCACGCGGACGCGTCCCGGCATCACACCGCGTTGGTCAGGCGAACGAATTCCTCGACGCTGAGCGTCTCCGCACGCCTGGTCGGATCGATGCCGGCGCGGATGAGCAGTGCCTCGCCGCCGAGGCTTTTCACGCTCTGCCGCAGCATTTTCCGGCGCTGGCCGAACGCCGCCTCGGTGAGGCGGCTGAGCCGTTTCACCTCTGCCGGCAAGGGGCTGGCGCGTGGCACCAGATGCACCACCGAGGACGTCACCTTGGGTGGCGGCGTGAACGCCTGCGGCGGCACGTCGAAGGCAATCCTCGCCTCCGTCCGCCAGCCTGCCAGCACGCCGAGCCGGCCATAGGCCTCGCTGCCGGGGCTGGCTGCAATGCGTTCGGCGACCTCGCGCTGGAACATCAGCGTCATCGATGTGTAGAAAGGCGGCCACTCGGTGACGGTCAGCCAGCGGATCAGCAATTCGGTGCCGATATTGTAAGGCAGGTTGGCAACGATTTTCGCCGACCCGCCGCTTCCCGGCACGCCTTTGGCAAGCGCTGCAAAGTCAGTTTTCAGCGCATCGCCGGCTACGATCTCGAGCCGACCCGGATAATGGTTCGCGATCTCGGCCAAGGCCGCCAGGCAGCGCTCGTCCCGCTCGATCGCGACGACCCGCCGGGCGCCGTTGAGGAGCAGGGCCCGGGTCAGCCCGCCCGGGCCGGGACCGACCTCGATAACCGTAACGTCGCTCAGGTCGCCGGCGGTTCGCGCAATCTTGCTTGTCAGGTTAAGGTCGAGCAGAAAATTCTGGCCGAGCGCCTTTTTCGCCTGCAGCCCGTGGCGCTCGATCACCTCGCGCAGTGGCGGCAGGCCGTCTATGCTCATCGGACTGGGCTCATCGGGCTGGGCTCTACGGGTTAAGGCCATCGAATTGGGCTCATTGGGCTCAGGGGCCTACGGCCTTTTCCCGGTATCGGCAAGCATGCGAGCGAGTTTCAGCGCCGCAATCAAGCTGTCGGCACGGGCGATGCCCTTGCCGGCAATGTCGAAGGCGGTGCCGTGGTCGGGCGAGGTGCGGACGAAGGGCAGGCCGAGCGTGACGTTGACTGCCTCGTCAAACGCCAGCGTCTTGGCCGGGATCAGCGCCTGGTCGTGATACATGCAGAGCGCCACGTCGTAGCCGGCGCGGGCGCGAGCATGAAACAGCGTGTCGGCCGGCAATGGCCCGAAGGCGTCGATCCCTTCCTGCCTCAGCCGGTTGATCGCCGGGCGCACGATCCGCTCGTCTTCGGTGCCCATGGCGCCGCCTTCGCCGGCATGCGGGTTGAGGCCGGCAATGGCGAGCCGCGGCTTGGCAATTCCGAAACGGGTTGCAAGGTCGGCGGCGGCGATGCGGCCGGTGGCGACGATCAGGTCGGTCGTCAGCGCCTTCGGCACCTTGGCCAGTGCGATGTGGATGGTGACCGGCACGGTGCGCAGGTCCGGGCCGGCAAGCAGCATTACCGGTGTCACTTCAGTGCCGGTGTGAAGCGATGCCAGATGCGCCAGATATTCGGTGTGGCCGGGAAAGCGAAAGCCGGCATCGTAGAGCGGCTTCTTGGCAATGGGGCAGGTGACGACCGCGGCAGCGCGGCCGGCCAGGCAGTCGGCAACGGCGCGGTCGATCGCCTCGATGATGCCGGCGGCGTTGGCTGGATCCGGGCGGCTGGGACTGTCGACGAAACGGGCAGCAAGCGCCACCACCGGCAGCGCGCGCGAAAACACCCCCGGCGCTAGCGCCGGCGTCGTCTCGGCAATCGCGATATTGGTGCCGAGCCTGTGCGCCCGCCCAGCAATCAGTGCCGGATCGGCAAGGAGATAAAAAGACGGAACGCCAGCGCTATCGCGGGCCTGCCAAGCGGCGATGGCGATGTCCGGCCCCACGCCGGACGGATCGCCGACGCTCAACGCCAGCGGAAGCTCTGCGTCAGGCACGGCGATCGCGACTTCAGCGCTCGATGATGCGGGCTTTCTTCCGCAACTCCTCGACATATTTCTTCGAGAGTTCGTCGGCGTTCTTGTCGCTCGAACCTTCACTCTGGAACACCATCTGCGCGGCTTTGTCGTCTGACACTTCGCGCGACGAGCAGATGCCGATGAATTCGACACCGCGGTCGGTTTCGCGCGTCGTGGTGGCGCCGCCGACCTTTGTAGCCTTTATCTGCTCGGCCCAGTCCGCCGGCAATTGCGGCGCCAGCACCCGGCCGAGATCGCGAACGGTGACATCGATCAGGCCCTTGGCGAATTCGCGCGTGGTGTTGCAGCCGTTGAAGCGGGCGCGCATGGCGTCGGCTTCGCGTTTGCGTTTGGCCAGCGTCGCGCTTCGCTCGGCGGCCGGCACCACGAAGATGACCTGCTGCAACATGTACTCTGTGGCGCTCGGCTTGCTACCGCCTTTTTCGAGCATGCGCTTGACGAGGTCCTGCTCGCCCATTGCGCCGCCGCCGTCGCTAGAACGGTGACGCGTGGTCAGCGCCTGGTTCCAGGCCATCTGCGCCCGGATAAAGTCCTTGAAATGCTCCTTGGTGACGCCGGATTGCGCCATCGCGCCGTCAAGCTGCTTGAGCGGCATCTTGTTGCTGGTAGCGAAACGCTGATAAGCGGCATCGACCTGCGCGTCGCTGATGCGGATGCCGAGCCGCCGGGCTTCGGCCAGACGCAGCGTCTGGTCGATCATTTCCTGGCCGGCATCGCCCTTTCTGTGCTGCAGGCGCAGGAAAGCGGCCCGATGCTGGATGTCGCCGGTGGTGATCGGTATGTTGTTGACGACGTATTTGATCTCGGTGGCGAAAACTGGCTGCGTCACTGCGGTGGTCGAGAACGCCACCAGCAGCGCGAACCCTGCCGAAAAGAGGTATTTCCTCATCGAAAGCATCCCAATTCCATCCCGATTCGGCCCAACCTATCCCAGTTCAGGCCGTCAAAATTCGTGCCTGCTCTATGCGGCGAAACAATGTCGTCCGCCAGCCGCCCCGTTGCCGACCGCTGCCCGTTATTGGATGGTGTCGATGGAGCGTTGCGACGAGCCGAAATCGCCGAGCGTACGGAACGACAGGTTGAAGCCGACGTTCTGCGATACTTCCTTGGTGTTCAGGTCACGTCTTTCCGAAAACGTCATCAAATAGGTAAAGCATGAATCACTATAGGCAAAGCCGACCCCGTCCTTGACCAGAACGCTCTGCTCCAGATCATATGTGCCGGTGCCAAAGACGCGCCAATTCTCAGCAAGATGTGTCGAGGCGCCGAGCGTAACCTCATGGCGATCGGTCGAGAAGCCATAGAGCGGCTGCGCCTGGATGAAGGCGTATTTGGCGCTCAGCGATACCGGCAGGCCTGAAAAGGCGGCCTTTACCTCAGCGCGGCGGATCTCGAAGCTTTGCTCGTCGAAACGGCCGCTGACCGAGCCGGAAAACCCGCTGGGGCTGTTGAAGCCGACAAGGCCGACATAGTCGGAGGTTGCAGTTTCAAGGCCTGAATAGGCGCCGACATTGACCAGGTCCGGCGTGCCGAACGAGTTCTGGCCGCCGAGCTGGTAGGATTGGCCGAACACCGCATTGGTGCCCCAGCCATTGTCGTATGCGCCGGAATAGCGCAGCCCGACATTGGCGCGTGTGCCGCCTTCCATGCGGTCATAGCCCGAGAATTTGTCGCGCTCGAACAGCGTCGTGGCGTCGAAGACGAAACTCTGGGCGTCCTCGTTGGGGACCGCCAGCCCGCCGACATATTGCTCGTTCGGACGCATGAATACCTGCGCCATCGGTTCGAAAACATGGCTGGAACTGGTCATCGAGAACAGCACCGGCCAGCGCATCTCAAGGCCGGCGGTCGCCATATAGCGGGCAAGCGATGAACGCATATCGTCCTCGACGCCGAGATTGGTCGCCATCTGGTTGATGGCGTCAAGCGAGGCCGAGGAGGCGTTGACGTAGCCGGCGTCGCCGCGCAGCGCCAGGAGCGGTGTCAGCAGCAGCCCGCCATCGGTGGTGAAGGTGCGCTTCCATTCCGCTTCCGCGGTAAGGCGGCCGGATTGACCGTCGATGCCGCGGACGTTGTTGACGGACGAAGGGATGCCCGAATTTGCAAGAGCCGTATCGAGCCTGTCGCGGTCAATGACCCGCGCGTTGATGTCGAACGACAGCTGCCCGCCGGCCACTGGCATGTCGGGGATATAGGCATAGTCGAGCGAGGGCAGCACCCAGGGCTGCTTGGCGGCGCGTGCGGTCGGATCGCTGGCGAGCGTGTCTTCCTGAACGTCGAAGTGCATGGCGCGCACATCGAAGTAATTGCGATCGTTGAGCCCCGTCAGGTACACCTCGGAGCGGTGCACGCTATCGTTGAAGCCATCGATGTCGTAGGTGCGCGCGAAATTCTTGTCGCTCTGCAGCAGGATGTCCCAGCCGAAGTCCCAGCGCGGGTTGATGGCGAACTGGCCCTGGGTGCCCATCATGCCGCGGAACCTGTTCGGGTCGCCTGCTGTACCCGAATTCACGTTGTGGCCATTGTCGTCGATGAAGGCGTCGGGATTCTCCTGCCGGATACCCGCAATCTTCAGGCTGTACTGACCGTTGTTGAAGCGCTGCCGCCACTCGGCCTCACCGAGGAAACCTTGCTTGGTATAGCCGCTGCCGGTGACAGTGAGATCGTAGGTCGGCGAGAGCGCGAAATAATAGGGGACTTTAACACCGACGCCGAGATCGCTCTTGTAGGCGACGCCGGGGATCAGGAAGCCGCTCTTGCGCTTGACCGTTGGGTCGGCGATCTCGAAAGCCGGCAGATAGGCCAGCGGAAAGCCGAAGAACTCGAAATTCGAGTTCTCGAAGCGAACCGTCTTCTTCTCGCCGTTCCAGATGATCTTCCTGGCCTTGATACGCCAGGTCGGCGCTTTGTCGGGCTGGTCCTCGCACGGCTCGCAGGCGGTGTAGACGCCATTGTGGAACGTCGTCAGCACGCCGCCCATGCGCTCCGCGCTTTCGGCGGCGAAATACGCCTTGTCTATGGTCTCGACACGCAACGCGTTGACGAAGCCGTCCGCGAAATCGTCGGTGATGTCGGCATGCTGCGAATAGATCTTGGTGCCGTCGCTATTGACGAGCTCGACATTGCCGCTGGCGACGAGGCGTTTGGTATTGCGGTTGTATTCGACCCGCTGGGCGACGAGACGGTTGCCGCCATAGTCGATCTGGACGCCGCCGACGGCCGTCACGGTCTGCTTATCGTTGTCGTAGACCAGCGTATCGGCTGCCAGCAGCATCTGCGTGCCGCTCGGAACCTTCGTTGCCAGGTCACTGACGTCCTGGGCAAAAGCCGGAGCAACCGGGGCGACGCCGGCGAGCAGGCATGCCAAGGCGCTCGCCGCAGAGAGGCGTGCCAAACCGGCGTGCCTATGGCTGCGCAAAACCGCCTCCCTCACTAGCCGTCTTCCTTGTATAGCAGGAATGTCACCCCGAAGAACATAGCCACGACAACCGGGACCCAAGCCGCTACGGCAGTGGGTACGAATCCCGCTACGCCGAATGCCTTGACCAGCACCGAAACGACATAAAGCAGAAAGCCGGCCGCGATGCCACCCAGAATCATCGTTGCCGACTGCCCCATCCTCGCAAATCGCATTGATACTGTTGCCGCAATCAGCGTCATCGCGACAAGCAGGAAAGGCAGCGCAATCAGGGAATTGAATTGCATGGCGAAGGCATTTGCCTTGAGGCCGAAGGAGCGGGCCACCTCGATCTTGCCGGGCAGATCGTAGAAGGGAATGGTCTCAGGGCGCGCCAACCGTTCTTGCACGAATTCCGGCTTGAGATTGGTCGGCAGCCGATCGCTGGGTAACGACTGGATGGTGCCGTCCCGGAACACCTTCACGTCCTGCAATTCCCAGTAGCCGTCCCGCAAAAAGGCGCGCGCCGCATCCTTGCGCTCGATGATGTCGCCTTGCGGGCTAAAGCTGAAGAAGACCGCGTCGGCCATCTCCAGGCCTTGGTTGAGAATGGCGCGCGCGCCGATGATGGTGTCGCCGGAGTTGGTTTTCTGCCTGATCCAGGGCGCGGCATCAGCCGAGACGCTGTTCGACTTGCCCGAACGGAGCTGGGTCTCGATCTCCTCGGACCAGGAATAGGCGTGCGCGGCTATCGGATTGATGACGCCGACCGACAAGGCTCCAAACAGCAGCGCCCCGATGCTGCATGGCAGCAGGAATTGCCATGCGGAGACGCCGGCGGAACGGGCGATGACCAATTCATATTTGCGGTTGAGCGACACCAACGTCGCCATCGCCGAGAACAGGCCGACGAACGGCACCGTCTGCAGCATGATCATCGGCATCCTGAGTCCCGAAATGGCGAACGCAGTTGCGTAGGTGAAGCCCGGCACGCCGGTCGTGCGGCCGGAAAGCTCGGTGAAATCGATCAGGAACACCAGCGCCAAGAGGCCGATGAAGAACCAGATGGTGATCGTCACATAGCGAAAGAAGAAGTACCGACCCAGAGTCCAGCCCATCAGCCGGCCCCCTGTCCGGATGCGCCACGCCTGGCAAAACGGAGCTTGATGGCGCTCCAGCCGTCACTGAAGCGGCCGGCAAGATTGGTTATCCAATCTGCCCAGGCAACCGGCAGTTCCATGGTCCGGTTGGAAACAATGAACCAGATGGCGATCGCCGATGCCACGATCGGGACGCCGTAGACCATATAGGCATATTGCGGCACCTTGTCGGCCTTGCCGGCAGCAAAGAACCCCAGCCAGCGCACGAACAGCGCAATCGCGATTGCCGTGATCAGCGGGTGCACACGCGCCTCGCGATGCGAGCGCGCATCTCCGGCGACCGCAAGCGCGATCAGCGCGAAGACGAGCGAATAGGACCACTCGGAAAAACGCTGGTTGAGCTCGGCCAGGTACCTGTTCGGCTTTTGCTGGTACAGCTTGTCATTCGGACTGGGATTGAGCAGATACTGGGTCGTCCGGTCCTTCGGCAAAAGCAAGATGTCAGATGAGGCCGACATGAAAGCGGACAGGTCGAAGGCATAGGAGGTGAACCGGATCACCGAGAGGTCGCCGGTCATGGTTTTGCGATGGATGACGCCGTCATTCATCATCAGCACCCTCTCGTCGCCGCGTTCGATGATGCTACCGGTCTTGGCATAATAGACGAGATTGACGCCTTCTTCGCGCGAATCGGCGACGAAGATGCCGCCGAGGCGATTGTCGGGAAGCCGTTCGCCAACCTGCAGGAACAGGCCGTCGTCGATCTTGCGGAAGGTGCCTTCCTGGATGATCAACGACAACAGATCGGCACGCGACGACGCAATCAACTCGCGGTTCTTCTGGCGTGCGTAAGGGTCGACGCCATTGTCGACGGCGAACGAAAAAACGCTGGCTGCGAGTGCCAGAAGCATGATCGGCCTGACGATGGTCCAGCGTGAAGCGCCGGCGGCATTGATGACGGCGAGCTCCGAATCCGAATTCATCACACTGAGTATCTGAGCGACCGCGACCACCAGGGCGAACGGCACGACGATCGGAACAATCGTCGGGATGATCAGCGCTGCGACTTCGAAGAAGGTGAGGGCCGACTGACCGCTATCGGTGACGAGGTCGATGCGGGCGAGCACCTGAGTCGTCCAGACGATCGCCAGCGTCCAGACGAGCGCCAGCGCGAATACCGCGAAAGCACGGCGCATGATGTAACGTTCAACGACCTTCATGAAGGCTTTTCTCGGCGATTTCGAACGGCATCATGCCTTGGAACAAGGTAGTCGTCCGGCGCCGGCTGCACAACTGGCTCAGTTTGACGGTTCGATCTGGGTTCTGTCCCGTATCGCAAATTCCGCTGGGCCGGAGTGTCGGCGGCAATGGATAAGAAAGGGCGAACATTGTTGGTTAACAACAGGTTGCGGCGGGAAGCGGGGCCGTGCCGCGACGAATCGTAGATGGTTCGATATCGCATATGGGAGCGATTTCGGCCAAAGTCTTGTCAAATGCGGCAAAACGACCAAATGTCGCGCCGGTCGCGACCGCCGCGGCGTGATAAGACGGGTCAGGATCTGTTGAGCCCCAGCATGGAAGCGGAAAAATTGTGCAGTCAAACCGGTCGGGAAACCGTCTTTGACGGCGCGATCGTGGTCGGCGCCGGCGCGGCCGGCCTTGCCGCCGCCTACGCCTTGGTGAAGGCCGGCGTACCGACGCTCGTCCTGGAAAAGGAGAGCCGGCTTGCCGAACCCTGGCATCGGCGGCACCAGCGGCTGCACCTCAATACACATCGCGATCTCTCGACGCTGCCCGGCGTCGGCTATCCCGCAGGCACCCCGGCTTTTCCGCACAAATCGGCCGTCATTCGCCATCTGAACGATTTCAGCCAGGCGCATGGTCTGCCGATCGCATTCGGCGTTGCCGTTGAAGAGATCACGTTCGATGGCGATCACTGGACCGTGCGGACGAACGCCGGACGTCGTCTGGCGCGCCATGTCGTCGTCGCCACCGGGCGCGACCGGCAGCCGTTTATTCCCGCGTGGAAAGGCATGAACGATTTTGCCGGCCGGATCATCCATTCGGCCGATTTTGGCAAGGCGAAGGACTATGCCGGCAAAAAGGTGCTGGTGGTCGGTGCCGGCAATTCGGGGTTCGACGCACTCAATCATCTTGCGAATGCAGACGCCCAAAGCATCTGGCTGTCGGCCCGCAACGGCCCGTCGCTGCTGCCGAAACGCATCGGCAAGATCGCCGTCCACAGGCTTTCGCCTGTCATGGCGCGTTTGCCGATGCGGATTGCCGATGCGGTGATGGCGACAACCCAGCGCCTGGTTTTCGGCGACCTGACGAAATTTGGGCTTCCGCCGGCTCCCATAGGCGGTGCGAGCCGTCTGAGCGCCGACTACACCGCGATCGCAGCCGATGACGGCGCGGTTCGCGCCATCAAGGCAGGCACGATCGTGGTGGTGCCACCATTGCGGGAATTTACCCAGGACGGCATCATACTGAATGACGGCAGGTTGATCACGCCCGATATCGTCATTGCAGCGACCGGCTATCGCACCGGTCTGGAGCAGATGGTCGGCAAGCTCGGCGTGCTCGACGGCAAGGGCGTTCCGCTTTTCAACGGCGGCGATGCCGATCCGAAATTGCCCGGCCTGTGGTTTGCCGGCATGCGGCCGAGCATTCGCGGTTGTTTCGCCAATGCCCGCATTCAGGCCAGGGCGATAGCGGCGCGGATTGTCAAGCAGCGATGATGAGCAGGACTGTGCCGACTGTTCCGCCCGCAACAGACACGCCTGTTGAAACGTGCTCGAACCGAAAGGTCAATGATCATGACGCCAGTCAGCATTCGCTACATGGTCGATGATGTCGCCGCCTCGATCGACTTCTACTGTGGATATCTTGGCTTCGCCGTCGAACAGGACGCGCGACCGGCTTTTGCTTCCGTCACACGCGGCGCTTTACGGCTCCTTCTAAGCGGACCCGGCAGTTCGGGTGCACGGGCGATGCCGGATGGCCGGCAGCCGGTTCCGGGAGGCTGGAACCGAATCCTGCTGGTGGTTCCGGACCTGAAAGAAGAGGTTGCGCGCCTCAAGAGTGCTGGACTTGTCTTTCGCAACGATATCATAACGGGCGTCGGCGGTTCCCAGACCCTGCTCGAAGACCCATCGGGCAATGTCATCGAGCTGTTTCAACCCGCCGGTCACTGACGCAACAACACGGCACCTTCGGTCCGATCTGCCCAATCGAACGCCTCCCGCGATAATCCAACGCACTTCCCGAAAGCAGGACATCATGAATTCGAGACCCTCGATCGCCTTCGCCAAATTCGCCGCGCCCAAAAAGGGCAGCGTTTTCTTTCTGGTGGCCGACGAGGGCGGCCTCAGCGATGCCGCCAGGGCTTGCGATCCGGCAAAGACCCTCGAGCGGGCTTTTCCGGTCGCCGACTTCACCGGCAAATTCGCCAGCCTGGTCGAAGTGCTGGCACCGGAAGGGACATCGCTCGAGCGGCTGGTGGCGGTCGGTGCCGGCAAGGGCTCCAATCTCGATGATTACGGTTGGCTGAAGCTCGGCGGCACGATTGCCGCGTCTTTTCGCAAGGCAACCGAAGTGGCCGTCGTGCTCGATCTTCCCGGTGCGGCCGTCAGCGGCAGGCAAGCCGTTCAGCTTGCAGCGGGCATCCTGCTGCGCAGCTATTCCTTCGACAAGTACAAGACCAAAAAGAACAATGGTGACGACAAGCGCGAGCCAAAAAAGCCGGTCAAGGTGACTATTCACACCGCCGATCCGGCAGCTGCAAAGAAGGCCTTCGCCGATGAATCGGCGGTGATCGACGGCGTCTTGCTGGCGCGCGATTTGGTCAATGAACCGGCCAATGTTTTGGGACCGGTGGAATTCGCCGCCCGGATCGCCGAACTGGAGGCGCTCGGCGTCACGGTCGAGATCCTGGCCGAGAAGGAGATGAAGAAGCTCGGCATGGGTTCGCTGCTGGGCGTAGCGCAGGGTTCGCCGCGTGGCGCCCGCATCGCGGTCATGCGGTGGGACGGCGGCAAGGCCAAGGAAAGCCCGGTCGCCTTCGTCGGCAAGGGCGTCACCTTCGACACCGGCGGCAATTCGATCAAGCCGGCCTCGGGCATGGAGGACATGAAGGGCGACATGGGCGGCGCTGCTGCCGTCACCGGGCTGATGCACGCGCTGGCCGCGCGCAAGGCGAAGGTCAGTGTCGTCGGCATTGTCGGGCTGGTCGAAAACGCCGTCGACGGCCACGCTCAGCGACCGGGCGACATCGTCACCTCGATGTCGGGCCAGACCATCGAAGTGCTCAATACCGACGCCGAGGGCCGCCTGGTGCTGGCCGATGCGCTGTGGTACTGCAACGACCGCTTCCAGCCGAAATTCATGATCAATCTGGCGACGCTGACCGGCGCCATCATGGTCGCGCTCGGCCAGCATTATGCCGGCCTGTTCTCCAACAATGACGAGTTGGCGGACCGGCTGACGGCGGCCGGACAGGCGACGCAGGAGCGGGTGTGGCGCATGCCGCTCGGCGCCGAATACGACAAGCTGATCGATTCCAAAAATGCTGACATGAAGAACATCGGCGGCCGCCATGGCGGCGCCATCATCGCCGCGCAGTTCCTGCAGCGCTTCGTCAAGGACACGCCCTGGGCGCATCTCGACATTGCCGGCACCGCGATGGGCGCGCCCTCCAACGAGATCAACCAGTCATGGGCTTCCGGCTTCGGCGTCAGGCTGCTCGACCGGCTGGTGCGCGATCATTACGAGCAATGAGCGGCTGGGGCGGACTCCGACAATGTAGACTAAACGCATGGCCGAGATTCTGTTTTATCACCTGACCGAATCGACGCTGGAGGATGCGCTGCCCGGCCTCCTGGAGCGCAGTATCGATCGTGGCTGGCGCGCCGTGGTGCAGACCGGCACCGAGGAACGGCGCGACGCGCTGGACCAGCATCTGTGGACTTTCCGGGACGATTCGTTCTTGGCCCACGCAACGGACCGCGAAGCCCATCCCGCCGAGCAGCCGGTGCTTCTCACCGTCGGCCCCGACAATCCGAACCAGGCGCAGATACGCTTCCTGGTCGATGGGGCGGTGCCGCCGGAGCTTGGCGGCTACCAGCGCGCCGTGTTCCTGTTCGACGGCCACGATGCGGCTCAGGTCGAGGCGGCACGCACGCACTGGAAGACAATGAAGGAGGCCGGCCACACCGTGACCTACTGGCAGCAAACGCCCGACCGGCGCTGGGAACGCAAAGCTTAGAGCATTTGCAGCCAAGTGAAATCACTGGCGCCGCAAGAATGCGAAAAACAAAAATATGGACCGCCGGCTATCCAGAAGACCGAAGCAAGCCCGATGCCGCCCAATGAACGAACAACAGGCATGCCGATAGATGCCGCACTTGTTCGCCGGCTGATTGCCGCGCAGTTCCCCGAATGGGCGGACCTGCCGGTAGAGCCGGTCGAGCCTGGCGGCTGGGACAACCGCACGTTCCGGCTGGGTGATCGCATGTCGGTGCGGCTGCCGAGCGCTGCCGCCTATGTCGCCCAGGTCGAGAAGGAGCATCGCTGGCTGCCCCGCCTGGCGCCTCACCTGCCTCTGCCGATACCCGTGCCGCTGGCCAAAGGCGCGCCCGGGGAAGGCTATCCATGGCCTTGGTCCGTCTATCGCTGGCTTGGCGGCAGACCGGCGGCTGGTGAACTGATTGCCGATCTCACTGAGTTCGCCCGTTCGCTGGCCGGCTTTCTGGTCGCGCTCTACCGGATCGACGCCGTCGGTGGGCCACCGGCAGGGCAGCATAATTTCCACCGCGGTGGCCGGCTTTCGGTCTACGACGCCGAGACCCGAGCCGCGCTCTCGGCGCTCGGCGGCCGCATCGACAAGGCTGCAGCCGAGGCCGTGTGGGCGACGGCCCATTCCGCGCGCTGGGACCGGGCCCCGGGCGGTGGTCCGGGGCGGCTCGCCGCCGGG